>NZ_AZRM01000026.1 GCF_002895605.1 Petrotoga miotherma DSM 10691 | reverse complement strand
ACCAGAAATACAAACAGAAAATCGCATGGTTCGTTGTTGGTTGTATGAGAATAAGGGAGATAAATAAAAAGGAGTTTTTAAAATGTTAAGGGCGCAAGAGAATAAAAAAAGAGCACTTATAAGTTTAAGTGGGATATGGGAAATAAAAAAGGATAAAAGCACAGAGGAGGAAGATATTAGACCAATTGCTGTTCCGGGAAGTTGGAACGAACAATATCAAGATTTCCTATATGAAGAGGGGAAAATGAGATACAAAAAAACTTTTCACCTTTCAAAAGATTTTGAAGAGAAAGCTATAAGGCTTTATTTTGAGGCGGTTAATACAAGAAGTGAAATTTATCTAAATGGTGAAAAGGTAGGAGAAAATGAAGTTGGATACCTACCATTTGAAATAGATATAACTGATAAGGTTAAGTTTGAAGAAGAAAATATCTTAGAAGTACTTGTGGAAAATGAACTCAGAACAGACTCTTTTCCTGCGGGAAATACACCTCAAGAAGATTTGCTGGTTGGTACTGCCGATAGAAGGCCCAGTACGAACTTTGATTTCTTAAACTATGGAGGAATAATCAGACCTGTAACGATAGAGATAACCAACAAAGAAAAGATAACAGATATCATGGTTGACACTTCTCTTTCTTCTTCAAAAGAAAAAAGAGGGATAATTAATTTTGAAATACTAACAAATGCAAACAATAATGGAACTATTGAAGTAGTAATAGCTGGAGAAAAGCATCAAAAAGACATAGAAAATGGTAAAGCGGATGTAAAAGTAGAATTGGAAAATGCGAAGTTTTGGAATTTGGAAAATCCTTATTTATACGACGTTGAAATCAATCTTAAAAGAAAAGATCAGACATTAGACAGTTATAAAATGAAAATTGGAATAAGAAAGATAAGGTGGGACAGTAAAAATTTATACTTAAACGACGAACCATTAAAATTAAAAGGATTTGGTAAACACGAAGAATTTCCTGTTTTAGGTCAAGGAACATTTTATCCCCTGATAGTTAAAGATTATAACCTATTAAAATGGATAGGAGCTAACTCATTTAGGACTTCTCATTACCCTTATACAGAAGATTGGCTTGATTTAGCCGATCAACTAGGGATATTGGTAATAGATGAAGCACCGCATGTAGGAATAACAAGGTATCATTACAACGATGAAACCACAAAATTATGTGTAAAAAGCATAAAAAGAATGATAGATAGGGATAAAAATCATCCAAGTGTGATAATGTGGAGTGTAGCTAACGAACCAGAATCTACCCATCCAAAATCAGAAGAATTTTTTAAACAATTGTATGAAACAGCAAAAAAATCAGACAAAACGAGACCAGTAACCTTTGTTAGTTGTATGGATATGCCAGGAAGGGAAGATGTATCTTTAAAATATTTTGACATAATTTGTATAAACAGGTATTTTGGTTGGTATGTTTTCCAAGGTAGACTTGACGAAGCAATAAGTGCATTAAATGAAAATTTAGAATATGTATATAAGAAGTACAACAAACCTATACTCTTAACAGAGTTTGGAGCTGACGCTATACCAGGTTATCATTATGATCCACCTATCCTGTTTTCAGAAGAATACCAAAAAGAATTAATAAAAAGATACATAGAAGTGATTGACTCAAAAGATTACACCATAGGAGAACATATATGGGCCTTTGCAGATTTTAAGACTCAAGAAGAAGTAAGAAGACCCATTTACAACCACAAAGGTGTTTTTACAAGAGATAGACAGCCAAAAATAGTTGCACATTATTTAAGAGATATTTGGAAATAAGAATGGAATATAGTAATAAAAAAAATACGATTTTCATCATTAAATTAAAAGGAGTGAAAATAATGACTAAAAAGTATGAACCAATAAGTGCAAAAGTGCCTCATTTTCTACATGGAGCAGATTATAACCCTGATCAATGGTTAAAATATCCAGAAGTCTTAGAAGATGATATCAAGCTTATGAAGCTAGCTGGATGTAACGTTATGTCTGTGTGTATATTCGCCTGGAGTACTTTGGAACCTGAAGAAGGGAAGTTTAATTTCGGTTGGTTAGATAAAGTTATAGAAAAGCTATACAAAAATGGAATATATACAATCTTAGCGACTCCCAGTGGTGCAAGGCCTGCATGGATGTCGCAGAAATACCCAGAAGTATTGAGGGTAGGGCCAAATAGAGTGAGAAACCTTCACGGTAAGCGTCATAATCATTGTTATACATCTCCAGTCTACAGAGAAAAAGTCAACATAATAAACACAAAACTAGCAGAAAGGTATTCGAATCATCCAGGAGTAATAGCTTGGCATGTATCCAACGAATACGGTGGGGAATGTCACTGCGATCTCTGCCAAGAATCCTTTAGGAATTGGTTAAAAGAGAAATACAAAACCTTAGAAAATCTGAATGATGCCTGGTGGACGGCTTTTTGGAGTCATACCTACACCGATTGGTCACAGATAGAATCTCCCGCACCTCATGGAGAAGATTTACTTCATGGATTAAATTTAGACTGGAAGAGATTTGTAACTCACCAAACCGTTGATTTTTTCAAACATGAGATAGAGCCACTGAAAAAGATAAATCCAAACCTACCTGTGACAACCAACTTTATGGGAATATATGAGGGATTGGATTATTGGAAATTTGTTGATTATGTGGATGTAATTTCTTGGGATAATTATCCAAGATGGCATAGTAATGATGATTATGATTTAGCCTGTGGAGTAAGTATGGTTCATGATTTGAATAGATCATTAAAAGGCGGAAAACCTTTCATGCTTATGGAGAGCACTCCTAGTACAACTAATTGGCAGGAAGTAAGTAAATTGAAAAGGCCAGGAATGCATCTATTATCTTCTATTCAAGCGATAGCTCATGGTTCTGATACCGTTCAATATTTTCAGTGGAGAAAAAGCAGAGGGAGCAGTGAAAAATTTCATGGAGCTGTTGTTGATCATTGTGGGCATGAAAATACCAGAGTTTTTAACGATGTCAAAATCGTTGGTGAAACACTAAAAAGATTAGATGAAATAATAGGAACAACAGTAGATCCAGAAGTTGCTATTATTTTTGATTGGGAAAATAGGTGGGCGATGAAAGATGCCCAGGGCCCAAGAAACATAGGCATACATTACGAGGAAACCGTTAAAGAAAATTATAAACCTTTCTGGAAGAATGGTGTACCTGTTGACGTTATAAATATGGACTGTGACTTTTCAAAATACAAGTTATTGATAGCCCCAATGCTTTATATGGTTAAACAAGGGATAGGTGAAAAAATTAAAGAATTTGTGAAAAACGGTGGGACTTTTGTTGCTACATACTGGTCAGGAATAGTCAACGAGACAGATTTGTGTTTCTTAGGCGGATTTCCAGGTCCGTTGAGAGAGGTTCTTGGAATTTGGTCTGAGGAGATAGACGCACTTTACGATGGTGAGAGTAGACTCGTTTCTTTTGATAATGAAAATGAATTGGGTTTGAAAGGTGAGTATGAAGCAAAAGAGCTATGTGATTTGATCCATTTAGAAGGAGCAAGATCTTTGGCAACCTACAAGGAGGATTTTTACAAAGGGATGCCCGCTTTAACGGTCAATGATTTTTCAAAAGGAAAAGCATATTACATAGCTTCAAGAAATGAAGAGCAGTTTAATGATATGTTTTATGGGAAATTGATTGAAGAACTGGGATTGCAAAAGGTTGTTGATACAGAATTACCATACGGTATTACAGCTCAAATGAGAACTGATGGAGAGAAAGATTATATTTTTGTGATGAATTTTACCCAAGAAGAAAAGACAGTCGAACTTGATGAAAAGGAATATATCGACCTTCTGGAAGGTGAAACTTCAGATAGAAAAATAACTGTTCCAGGTTATGGGGTTAAGATTTTGAAAAGAATGAAATCTTGATTCAGCCTGTGCTTACCCATTTCAGAAATAGGTGAAAGCAATGACCTCCTTACGAGATAATAAAGATATGGTATCAAATAGATTATATAGCGAGGAGGTAAAAGTATAATATTGAAGGTTTTAAAAGTTAGTTACAATGAATGTTTTAGGGTTTTTAAAGTGTCTAATAAACACATTATACGAGGAGGGAACAAAGATGAAAAAAGGCTTAATTTTAACTTTGGTAATGTTGGTAGGAGTACTTTCGCTATTTTCACAAACGTTAACCGTGTGGTCTTCTGAAAAACAAGTCGATTTCATAAAAAGGATCGGTCAGGAGTTTACCAGGGATACTGGAATAAATGTTGATGTCCAAATGGTTACTTTCGGTGATATAAGGTCAAAATTCCTAACCGCAGCACAGGCAGGAGAAGGTCCAGATATAATAGTTGGGGCTCAGGACTGGGTTGGAGAATTAGTAATGAATGATTTACTCGAACCTATTCCACAATCTGCTATCGAACTTGATAAATTTGCTCCATCAGGAATTCAAGCCTTCACATATGAAGGCAAGTTGTATGGATTGCCCTACGCCCTCGAAGCTAATGCATTATTCTATAACCGTGATTATGTAAGCGATGAAGAAGTTCCAACAAGTATAGACGAGCTAAAGGCATTAGCAAAAGAGTTTACCACGGATGAAACTGTTGGATTTGCCTTTGTTGCTAATGAATTGTATCATGCTTATGGTTTTCTTAGCGCATACAATGCATATGTTTTTGGATACGATCCTAAAACTGGTTACGATATAACCGACATCGGATTGAACAATGAAGAGGCTATAAAGGCTGCATATCTTGTGAAGAGCTTCTTCGACGAAGGTATAGTACCACAAGGTATGAACTACAATATTATGGATTCGATGTTTCTGGATGGTTTGGCAGCTATGGTAATAAACGGTCCATGGGCTGTAAAAGCATATTTAGATGCAGGTATAGACTTTGGCGTAGTTCCACTAACAAGCATAGAGGTTGAGCCAGGTAAAACGATGAAGCCTTTTGTTGGTGTACAAGGATTGATGATCAATTCTAGGTCAGAAAACAAAGCGTTCGCTATGGAATTCATTATTAATTACCTAGCAACAGCTGAAGGAATATATCAATTCTATATCGCTGACCCAAGATTGCCGTCAAGAGTTGATGTTTCTCAGATAATTGAGGAACAAGGTGGGCCAGTTCCTGCTGAGATAGTTGCTGCCTTCACTGAAAGCGCTGCAGGTGGAGAACCCATGCCCAATATACCTGCAATGCAAATGGTATGGACACCTATGGATGATGCTCTTAACAATATTATAAACGGGACACAAACACCAGAAGAAGCACTCAACGATGCCGTATCAAAGATAAAAGCAGCTTTGTAATTTTAAATTATTGATCTTTTAAGATTAAAAGGTATCAAATTTTTTAACCAAGAAAAAGGAGAGGTTATCCCCTCTCCCTTTTGTTCGTCCAGAATGCTCAATAGCTAAGCAGTGAAAGCCCGCTGTGGATCAGATAGCGAGGGGAAACCGCTAGTTGAAGGTACGGGAACAATGTGAAGGGTTTCAATTATCAATCTGTTGAGCCATGGTATACCGAGAGGTACGTACGGTGGTGTGGAAGGACGGTAGTTAAATTAATTGTCTATCTTCTACCCAACTAAAATAATTTAATAGTTTATTATAGCAACTAATAAATGCCCATCACAAATAAAAAATTTTGGGTTAATAGATTTATTGAAGTTCGTATAATGCCTAAATGTGATAAAATTAAAAGTATAAGAAGAAAAAATTATTGGGGGAAGCAAAAAGTTGAATTCTGCAAAAAAACAAAATCAAAAAAATAACATGTTAATTATATTTGGTGTAACGTTGATGGTCGTCATGGGTGTATCGAGTATTTCTCCTGTTTTTCCTTTGATAAAGGAAGAATTTAACGTAACAGAACAACAGGTAGGCTTGTTAATTACTTTTTTTAACTTGCCTGCCATATTTTTAACTCCATTATTTGGTGTTTTAGCTGATAGATATGGAAGAAAAAAATTTATGGTTCCACTTCTATTTTTATTCGCTGTATCTGGGGTGTTAAGTGGTTTAACAACAAATTTTAACATTTTACTGTTATTACGTGCCATCAATGGAGCAGGAGCATCCGCTTTGGGCGCATTGAATGTAACCCTTATGGGTGATCTATTTAAAGAAAGAGAAAGATTAAAAGTTATAGGTTACAATGAAACCGTTGCAAATATTGGATTAGCTATCTATCCACTTATGGGTGGAGTGTTGGCCATTTTTGGTTGGCAGTTTCCTTTTTTTCTGTCTATTTTAGCTGTACCTGTTGGAATAGCTACCTTATTTCTTCTTGAAGATTCCCATCAAAATGATGGGGATAACTTGAAAGATTATTTTGTAGATCTGTTTAAAGTTTTAAAAGATTTCAGAATAATTCTCATATATATTGCTGGGTTTTCTACCTTCTTTTTGCTCAGTGGCGCATATTCTTCTTATCTACCTTTTTTATCTGAATATAAGTTTGGTTTTCCCCCTTGGATAACAGGTATATTAATGTTTTTTATGTCTTTCACTGCCGCATTTGCTGCTTCACAGTTGGTGAAGTTAAGCGATAGATACACGGTAAAATGGTTGTTAGCATTTTCTTATGTATTTTATGCGATCTCACTTTTTTTATTGATGGTTGCAAAAAGTTTTGTAGGTTTAATGGTTTCTGTTATTATTTTTGGTATGGGGCATGGCATAAATATTCCGAGTATGCACTCTCTGACTACTGAAATAACTTCTCGTAAAAACCGGGGTGCGGTGATTTCTCTAAGGGAGGTCTTCTTTAAATTATCCGGAACTTTGGCTCCATTGATGATGGGATTGCTTTATTCTTTAAACGGGATTGACGCCGTTTATCTTTCTTCTGCTATTTATTCTTTGGGTATTTTTGTTCTTTTATTTTTTTCTTTCAAAAAAATATTTTGAGTATGCAACGATAAAATTCTGGTTTTAAAAGGCTCACCATTTAAATGTGAAAAGGAGGTAATTAAATGCCTATAACTTTTGATCAAGAAACGAAGAGATGGTTTTTGGAAACAGAAAATATGGGTTACGTTTTTGGATTAGATGATCAAGGGAAAATTAAAAATTTGTACTGGGGATCAAAGTTACCAAGGTTTCAAGACTATCCAGAAGTTAAAGATCTACTTGTTATGGACAGATACAATTGGAATGATGAGTTTTCAGTGAGAGGAGAGAAGAACAACGTAGAACATTGTTTGAAAGTTGAGTATTACGATGGTGTCAGGGATGTTGTGTTGAATTACAAAAGTTTTGAAGTCAGTGGGAATGATCTAGTAATCAGGCTAAGCGATGATCATTATAATTTGGATGTAAATCTTTGCTACAAGTTTATAGAAAAGTACGATGTTATAGAAAGATGGGTTGAAGTTGAAAACAATTCTAATGAAGAAATAAAGATAGAAGATATGAAATCTACCTCATTGTATGTTGAAAATGATGAAAAAGCAAAATTAAATTATCTTGCAGGTATGTGGGGAAGTGAATTTCATTTAAGAAAAGAAGGTATAAACGAGGGAAGTAAAGTTTTGGAAAGTAGGGTTGGAAAAACAAGCGCCTATCTAAATCCTTTTTTCGCAATCGATTACTCTGCTGATGAAGATCACGGAAAAGTATACTTTGGTGAATTAGCCTGGAGTGGTAATTGGAAAATAGTAGTACAAAAACGTATATACGAAAGAATAGCGATAATTGGGGGGATAAATGATTGGGATTTTAGTTATATATTAGAACCCTCAGAAAAAATTACTACTCCTAAATTTGTGTTTGGCTTTTCAGACGAGGGTTTTACAAAGGCGAGCCAGAATATACATCATTACCAGCTCGATTATATACTGCCAAAAGATAAAGCACACAAATTAAGAAAGGTTTTATACAATTCTTGGGAAGCCACGACGTTTAATGTGAACGAAGAAAATCAAAAAATATTGGCTGAAAAGGCTGCAAAAATTGGTGTGGAACTTTTTGTTATAGACGATGGATGGTTTGGGGAAAGAAACGACGATCATGCTGGGTTAGGAGATTGGTATGTGAACAAAGAAAAATTCCCAAATGGTTTGCAACCTTTGATAAGCTATGTTAAGTCCTTAGGAATGGATTTTGGCATATGGGTAGAACCGGAGATGGTTAACCCTGACAGCGAGTTGTATAGAAAACACCCTGACTGGGTGATTAGTTTTCCAAATAGGCCAAAATCACTTCAACGAAATCAATTGATGCTTAATTTGGCAAGGGGAGATGTAAAAAATTTCATCATTGATTTCATGGATAATCTTTTAACACAGAACGATATAGATTTCGTCAAATGGGATATGAACAGGCATGTTTTTGAGTCAGGATGGATGCAAGTGGAACCACGAAAACAAAAAGAAATATGGGTTAAATACGTGTGGAACTTATACGATATTTGGAAATATTTAAGAGAAAAGCATCCACACGTTACTTTTGAAAACTGTTCCAGCGGTGGAGGAAGAGTGGATATAGGCTTAATGCAATATGCGGATCAAGTATGGACAAGCGACAACACAGATCCATTTGATAGATTAGAGATCCAAGAGGGTTTTTCCTACGCATACGCACCAAAAATAATGATGGGATGGGTAACTGACTGGGGAGGAAAAGAGACTTATCCTTTAGCGTACAGATTTCATTCATCGATGATGGGATCTTTAGGAATTGGTGCGGATTTAAATAAATTCTCTGAAAAAGATTTCTATTTGGCAAGGTATCAGGTTCAATTGTATAAAGAGATAAGAGAGATAATACAAGAAGGCTATCAATTCAGGCTTTCTTCCGTTACAAATGATAGGTATTTTGCGGTGGAATATTTGAGTAAAAACAAAGATGAAGGTGTTTTGATATATTTAAGGAATCCTAGAAGGTTTGGTTTGTTTGATAGGGTGGATGTCAAGCTAAAAGGTTTGGAAAACGATGCTGTATACACTGTTTATGAAGGGCTTCAGGGTGAAGAAAAAGAGATAATTAAATTATCTGGAAAGGCATTGAAAGAAAGGGGAATTATAATAGAGGATTCCTCTAAAGATTTCTTCGAAATTGGAAAAGTAACTCATTTTTATAGCAGAATTTTGAGGTTTAAAAAGAGTAATTAATAATTCGCTAAAATATTAAAATAAAGCTAAAAAAGATGGGGCATCTATTTAAATTACCCCATCTTTTTATTTAAAAAATTTCATTTATGGTGGCGGCGAAGAGATTCGAACTCTTGACACTACGGGTATGAACCGTATGCTCTAGCCAACTGAGCTACGCCGCCATATAACAAATGGTAGCGGGGGTAGGATTTGAACCTACGACCTTCGGGTTATGAGCCCGACGAGCTACCAGACTGCTCCACCCCGCACCAAGTAATGTAGTATAATTAATTTAAAAGGGTGCCGAGAGTCGGACTCGAACCGACACGGGTATCTCTACCCAGCGGATTTTAAGTCCGCAGCGTCTACCAATTCCGCCATCTCGGCATTAATTCCAAAAATAAGTCTATCATAAAAAGGGAAGTTTGTCAATACCTCATCGACCATTTTAATTTATATATTCGATTTTTTATAAATTTTAGAAAATTATATTATAATTAAATGATCATTAAAAAATCAAAGGGGTTGGTTAGTGAATGAGAATTAAAGGATTTAGAAAATTATTTGTATTGATATTTTGTCTGTCGATTTCTTTAACGATTTTTTCTTCTTCTGTTTATACACCACCTAAAGATCTTTATCAGGTAGAAACAGAGAATTATAGGTTTGTTTTTGAGAAAGATCTTTATTATTTTTACGAAGAAATAGCCAATACCGCTGAAGAGTTGTATACAAAGTACACTTATTTTTACGGTTCAAATCCTGGTAAAATCACTGTTTATATTTTAGACGATGTTGATTTTACAAACTCTTTTGCTTCCACAGGTACCAATGTGATAAGACTTTACGTTAATCCTCCAGAAGATTTTTTAGCGTTGGGGGGAAACGTAGAAGATTGGGGTAAATTTGTTTTTTCTCATGAGTTGAATCACATTTTTTATGGAAATGATGTTAGAGATCCTTTTATATCTTGGATTCCTAGTAAATTGATTAAAAATACGCTTAACATGTATCATCAGCCAAGCTATTTGCATGAAGGTCTTTCTATTTACATGGAAAGTAAAGAGTTTGGAGGAAGATTTGAAGATGATCTTTTCAATATGTATCTAAGATCTGAGATACTGAGTAACAACTTCCCGAGATATTATTTGGGTTCAGGTTCTTTAATCGATATATGGAGTCCTGCTGGTTTTAACTATATGTATGGAACAATTTTGGTAAAAGAAATAGTTAATAATTATGGAGAGGGCGCATTGAGACAGATAATAAGGGTCTTAAATACCAACGTTTTTAGCAATTTGGATGAAGCGTTTTATTGGGTAACAAAGGATAGTTGGACCAGATTTTTGGTAGATATTAAGCAAGAATATCTTAATGAATACGATCGATTAAATGAAAAAGGTTACAAATTATCTTGGTTAAAAATCGATGACACTTATCAAAATACAGGGAATCTTAGAACTGATGGGGTTTCTCTTTATGGATATTTGGTTATGCCTGATCAACCAAAGGGTGTATACAAAGATAACGAATTAATTAAAAAGGGAGTAAGTTCATTCGATGTAAATTCAAGAGGTGATCTTTTGTACTTAGTGACTACCTACAATATGGGATATTACACAAATAAGTTGTATTATGATTGTGATTGCCTAAACGGTGAAAGGCTAATAGATGAGAGGGTTAAAGCTTTTGGTTTTGTGGGAAACGATAAGATAGCTTATTCAAAATTAGATAAAGGCTTGACCGCTTTGTATTTGTACGATTTAAAGACTAACGAAGTAAAAAAGTTAATAGATTTTGGTAAGTATGTTTTTAACGATATTGTAGGAAGAGAAGATAAAATATATTTTTCCGCTAATTACAATAACCAAACGGACATCTATTCATATGATCTATCACCAGAAAAAATTTATCAAATTACAGATGATGAAGTTAAAGAGCTCGGGTTATTTATCGATAATGATTTTATATATTATTCAGCTAATTACGAAGATGGGATATACAATATTTATAGGTTAAACACAAACAACAAAATGGTTGAGCGCCTGACAAATTATTTAAGCGGTGGTTTTGACCCAGTAGTTTTGAACGATAAGTTGTACCATTTAGTTTACGATCATGAGGGATACCATTTGAGTTATTTAGATTTAGAAAGTGCAGTTAAAGAAAGCTTTGTTTTACAAGGCGAATTTACACAAGTTGATTTTGAAAGTTATGAAATATATTATCCTGAAGATGTTCAAGTAGAAAAATACACGTTTGAAAACCCTTATATAGTGCCATTTCCAATTTTAGCCATTGATACAGAAGAAAATATTTTATACGGAGCGGGTGCATTTTTTATTAGCGAGGCTATGAACTACATTGGGTTTGTAGATGCATATTCATATGGGAATGAAGTGTACGGGGATTTATCCTTGACCTTTGATTATTATACGACTAACAGTATAACTTTGAGCTTGATAGAAGAAGATATTTTAACAAGTTTCTATGTTTCCAATAGTTCTCTTTTGTATTTAGGAAATACGATAAACACATTTGTGGGAGGTGGAGGTTCCTTTAAAAACACAACTTTTGAAAAGTATGCCTTAGATTCTGTTTTCCAAATAGGTCCCTACTCTGTTAACAATTACGATATTTATGAAGTGGGGTTAGGAATCACGTATGATTCAAGTTCTGGTATAAACGCAAATTTAGATAAGCCTTTTGTAGTATTTGACACGAAGATAGACCCTTACATTGGGTATGAGAATGAATCTATATACGCCGGAAGTAAGGTAGAAAAGACATTATGGAGACCATATATCTCTTTTGAATCTGGGAAGTATAGATTCGATGGAATAAAGGCAGGAGGAGATATCAAGTATGATTTTGGACAAGAAAAATTTGATTATCTTGCTTACATTCAATTTGATCTGAGTATCTTTTATTGGTTGAATGTACCATTGCAGATAAACAGCGATATGTTCAAACCAAAATAAATAAGTTAATTATTTTTTCCTTTTCCAAAATTTTTTTAGCATTTCTCTGTTTACAATGAACATAACAGCTGTAAACAACCAGGTAAAACCCAAAGACATAGACATCGTCAAACTAAATTCTTTTAAAAGTTCTCCTCTAGAAAATTGAAAACTCAAGAAAGAAAGCGTTGTCGTAGAAAGTGAAAAGGTTATAGATTTTAAGATATTCCAAAAGTTTGTTTTGTTATTACTGAACGTATGGTATATATGGAGAAATCCATCTATACCTATACCAAAGATTAAGGGAAAAGTTAGAACGGTTACGAAAGTAGCCCTTATACCTATTAAATACGACACTCCAAAAGTAGCTAATACAGAAATTATAAGGCTAAACATAGCTTCTGATGGTTGAACAACATTTTTTCTAACAATAGCAGTTATACCCCATATGGAGATGAAAGATAGGAATAATGGTATATAAAATCTTTGTCTAATCATCTCCATTATTTTATATGTTGCTTTTGGTAAGCCTAGAATGTTTTCTCCCTTTTCCCCCAAGGCATCAAAGAAAATTTTTATTCCGTTGTTACTCCAAAGGCTGAATTTGGGAGTGACCTCTAAAAGAAGATATTTTTGGCCATCCTTCTCTATTAAAAAATTACCCCTGAGATCCTCAGGGAAAATATCCATTATATTCAAAGTAAAATGGTAAAGGTCTGAAGAGCGTGCTGCTGCATCTATCAGTTTTAGACTGTCAGAATATAAATTATATTTTTTTAAAATGGATATTATTATTGGATTATTAATAACTTGAGATAAACCTTCAAGTTGCGTTTTTATCTTAGAAAATTCTCCAAGATTTTCTTGAATTATGTCTGGCAAACTGTTGACAGATTCCACAACCCCCGTATCTAATAATTCTTTTTTGACTGTTTCAATATCTTCGTCAACTCTCATTAGATATTGCAATGTATCAAAAGAAATATTTCCAAAGTGTTTTAAAATTTGTTCTCCAACCTTCACAGATTCTGAATTGGAAGAGATTAACCCTGGAGGCGTATACGAAAAATTAGTGTAATTAATTAAACCCACAACGCTGAAGATCGAAACCGCTGGAACCACTATGATAAAAATCATTTTTGAGTTTTTTGATATAAAGTGAGGGAATTTTTTAAAGGTGTTGTCTATTTTGGCCGTAAAAGGAGAAATTTTTATGTTTACTTTTAAAGCGTAAATTAATGTTGGGACAAAAAAAATCATTATACAGAAAAAAACCAACAAGCCCAATGAGCTAACGATTGCTAATTCGTTAAAAGCGGGTAATCCCATGAAAAAAAGCGTTAAGAAAACTATGACAGTAGTTATCATTCCAAAGAAGAGAGGGAAAAGGATTCCTTTGTAAGTAGAAGCTAATGCGGTAGTGAAGTCACCAATATCCTCAATTTCTTTTGAAAATCTCGTCATCACATGAATCCCATAGGCTATTCCCAAGCCTAAAGTTATCGCCATGACAAAAGAAGTTACAATATTCAATTCTCCGAAAGTTAACGTGATGAGTCCCATCGTTAAAAGTGTAGATACTATCAAACCTAAAAGTACTATTATAGAAGAAGTAAAATTACCAAATGCAAAAGCGAATAAAATAGTTATGAATATTATGGATAAGGTTGTGGTTAATCTAAAATCTTCCATAACCGTACGATTAGATTCATATTCCGTGACGTAAGAATTAGTCAAACCCGTTTTTATATTGAAAGTTTTTTCAATCTCTGTCAGAATTGAATCCACTTTTGGAACAATGTAGTTTACATAATCTAAATCAGAGGAAGGTTTGTTGAAAGTGAGTCCCATAATCATAACTTCTCCATCAGGTGATAAAGTGTAGTAGGTACTAATTAAATCGGTATTTTCACCAGTTTGGAGAATATTTTCTAAACCATAAATATCTTCCAAAAAGCTATCCATTTTTTCAAATAATTCAAAATCATACGTGAAATTTCCATTTAATAAACCGCTAAAACTTTGTAAGTCCTCGTACATTGTGTATATTAAATCCGTTTGGCTTAAATTTATGATGCCGTATGAAAAAAGGAATGATAGATCCGTTTGTACGAAACTCAAAAAAGTAGGTTCATTTTGTATCAAATCGTGAAAAGTTTCGGCAATTTGTGAAGGCTGAGCATTATCGTTGAGAAAAAATGCAGCAACCATAACATCAGATCCTTCGAGAAACGCTTGTTCTTCAAGAAGTTCAACAACAATTTCTGAGTCTTGAGGTAGTATTTTCAACAAATCTGAGTTTACCTTCAATTTCGTAGAAAAAAAGCCAAGGATAATTGTAAACACTAAAACTACCGCTATTATGTAATAAGCATTTCGGGTGATAAAATTTGCAAGTTCTAAAAAGAAGTCCTTTTTTTCTCTCACAATAACCACCATACTAGGAAAAGGTCAAAAACAATACCTATTATCACCGAATAATAATTCTTCTTTTTTAAGTCTATATAAAATCTTAAAATAATTACCCATAAAACAGAGAAATAGAGAAAAGGCTTTCCTAATAAACCTAATGTAATAGGAGAAACGGAAGAAATGTATGCATATAGTAAATTAGAATCAGAACAAAAAAGCATTCTTATGCCCGAACTTAAATAAGAAAAAAGCAGTATAAAAATAAGTAATTTAAGTTTGAAAACGTCAAAACGTCCCACTTCAAGTAGCAGCATATTTCTCAAAAATACTGGAGAAAAAATGTAAAATAGGGTTATAAGAAATGGGATAAAAAAGGATTTTTTTGTGACGTTGAAAATATTTTTTGGGTTTATAAGAGAGTTGAAAAAATCTAAAAAAATATTTGACATTTTTTCATCCTTCGAATATAAGAACTGAAACATTCGGTTCAATATCTATATTTTCCTGTTTAAAAACATCCAACAGAGGGTTCACTGCAGGATTGTTAAGTAAATCCACATCTACGATAACTCCACCATATTCGTTCAAAGAATTTAAAATATCCCTATTGAAAGAATACGATCTATAATCCTGTTGTGTGAATAAGTTATATCTGGATTTCATTATATTTATCGTGTTTTCATCAAATTTTTCAAGGTTCAAAACATATATCTTTGGAGTTAATTCTAGGTATAAATTGTCTGTTATAAGTTGATAGTAGGGTAAAGTTAAACCATATAGTTCGTAATCGTTTCTTGATTCTTTGTACCTAACATCTGTGGAGATAATCAAACTTCTAAAATCGTCGTAAGCGTTTTTAGTAACAGGTTTGATAGTTAGTTTGTTGTTTCTAAAATCAAATTTTAAAGTTCCTACAAAAACTCCATCATCCATTATATTACGAGTTATAATGGAAAGGTTGTTCGCATCATTTAATTGATCATATAAAAAAGAAATATCATAATTGATATTTTTTACTGTAAATTTGGGAGATTTTTCTATATTGTAATTGGTACTTTCTATTCGGCCCATTGAGAAATATAAGCCGATGGACAAGGAAAAGAATATTAAAAAAATAGATATTACCCATCCATAAAAACGCAACTTAGTTACCCCCAGTTAAAAAGTCCAAGGCAGTTTTCAGTTGCAAATCTTCTTCAATATTTAGTACTGGTTTTTCTGTTGTCGTGTAAAAAGCTTGAGTTGCTTCTTCTTCAGATATTTCAGTCATAGAGATGACTTCCCTTTCTGGATTGCTTACCTCTATATCAGGTTTTATCCCTTTTAAATGAATATCTGATCCGCTTGGCGTGAAGTAGTGAGCGATAGGTAACCAAATTTCTCCTCCGGTGGATAAGGTAAATGTGTTTTGTACTGCGGCTTTTCCATAAGTTGTTTCTCCAATGACGGTTGCTACACCATTATCTTTAAGTGCCCCGGTTAAGATTTCTGATGCGGATGCTGAACCTCCATTCACCAACAAAACAATAGGGATATTTTGTAAAAAACTGTAATAATTACCTGGAATATTTGGAATTGTTTCTTTTGTACCATCAAAATATTTAACACTAACTACTTCACCGCTCTTTAAAAACATGGAAGTAATATCAACAGCTGATTGTAAAAGTCCACCTGGATTATTTCTTAAATCAATTATTATCCCTTCTATTTCCTGATTCGAGAGATTATTTAAAGCTTCAGTCATTTCCTGAGGACTTGATTTGGCAAAATTAGTGAGTAGTATGTAGCCTAAATTTTTATTTTTGTATTGTAACTTATCGAATTTTACTGTCTTAGTTTCTATTGTTTCTCTTATTAATGTTATATTCTTTGGTTCATTCCATGAGTCACGGTATATTTCCAAGGTAACTTCTGTGCCGGGTTCACCCCTCATTAGCGAGGCTGATTTGCTAAGGCCGAGTTCGGATGTAGGGGTACCGTCAACGGATAAAATGTAATCGTTAGGCATTAATCCTGCTCTTTGTGCAGGAGTTCCATTCATTGGTGAGACGATAATAACGGCATCCATTTCATAATCATATCTAATAGTTAACCCTACTCCACCATATTTACCTTCTATGTCTATTTTACTTTCTTCTGTCTGAACGGAATCGAGATACCAGGCAAAAGGATCATCCAGTCCTTCCATCATCCCTTCAATTGTGGCATCCACTATTTTGTCATAATCAACGTTCTCTTTGCCATAATAATAATTGACTATGTAGTATAGCGTAGAGTAAATAGGTTCTTCAAACTTATCTAAATAAATTTGCGTTACAGAATCCTTTTGATAACTATTAGAAACAGTGTCTGCAAAGATCCAAGAAGTAATAAATAAACCAAAAATTATTATTACGGATAGTAATTTTTTCTTTTTTTTACTCATCTAAGTCTCTCCTTGATAAAATTTTTATAAGGTCATCTATAGAAGCTCTAAAGTTTGTTTTAGCGCCCCTTCGACCCGCAGGCCCACCCATACGGATAAAAGAATTTTTATTATTTACCCTGCTCACAATCATATTTCTCTAAATTTTGATAAAACCTGTATTAATTCGTCTAACATCTTTTCGTTTCCTGTTTCTTCATATTCTAATATACAGCTTTTTGTGTAACCTTTCATTATTTCTTCTGCGGTTTTGTTCAAAGCTCCTTTCACCGCAGACAACTGTGTTAATATATCTGCACATCTTCTCTCTTCTTCCAACATTTTTTGAAGGCCCCTAACTTGACCTTCTATTCTTTTTAATCGTCTGATTAAACTATCTTTATTGTAGTTTGAAGACATGGCTACACCTCTCAAAGTTAAGATGTTTGTTATATTTTAGGCATAAGATACAAAAAGGTTTGTTTCTTTTACATCTTTATCTTTTAAAACGTAGTCATTAAGCTCTTCTATATCCATTTCCATCATTTTTTTGAACTCTTTTCCAGAGATATTCTCTTTATTGTAAAGATAAATGGCCAAAAGGTCAAGTCGTTTTCTATTTTCCACCAGTAAATTCTTAGCTTTTTCATAACTGCTAAGAATAAAATTCTTGATCTCTGAATCTATTTCTTTAGCTGTTTCTTGGGAAAAATTCTTCATTCGAGTTATTTCTCTTCCTAAAAAGATTTCTCCTTCTTCTTCACCCCATGCAATGGGTCCGATCTTTTCACTCATGCCTAATTGGGCAACCATTTCCCTTACTAGCTCAGTAGCTCTCTTTAAATCGTTTCCTGCTCCTGTTGTGATTTCGTTGAATACAATCTCTTCAGCAGCTCGTCCACCTAACATACCAACTATTTTATCCTTTATTTCAGGCTCTGTGATTAAAAACCTGTCTTCAGTTGGAAGTTGCATCGTGTAACCTAAAGCTGCTTGTCCACGAGGAACTATAGTGATTTTGTGAACAGGATCTGCGTAGGGTAAAAGGTAGCCTAAAACTGCATGACCCAATTCATGATAGGTGATAACTTTTTTCTCTTTGGGAGTTATTTTTCGTGATTTACGGGCAGGGCCTACAATCACCCTTTCGACCGCCTCTTGAAAATCATCGTTAGTTATGTGATCTCTGTTATCCCTTGCTGCCAGTAGAGCTGCTTCATTTACCATATTTTCCAAATCGGCTCCGACAAAACCAGGGGTACTTTGAGCTAAACTTTTAATATCTATATCGTCTGCGATTTTTTTACCTCTTAGGTGAATCTTTATAATTTCCTCTCTCGCCCTTAAATCAGGTACATCCAAGAATATTTTTTTGTCGAACCTTCCTGGCCTTAAGAGGGCTTTATCTAAGATATCAGGCCTATTTGTTGCTGCCATTACAACTATACCTTCTCGTGGATCAAAACCATCCATTTCAACTAATAAAGCGTTTAAGGTTTGTTCCCTTTCATCATGACCTCCACCTAAGCCCGTTCCTCTTTGCCTTCCTACGGCATCCAATTCATCGATGAAAATTATTGCAGGGCTATTCTCTTTGGCTTCTTTAAAAAGGTCTCTGACTCTGGATGCCCCAACACCTACAAATAATTCAACGAAATCAGAACCCGACATAAAATAAAATGGCACATTAGCCTCTCCTGCAACAGCTCGGGCTACCAAAGTTTTTCCTGTACCCGGAGGTCCTGACAAGAGTACCCCTTTAGGCATTTTTGCTCCCAAGGCACTGAAGTTTTTAGGATCTTTTAGAAAATTAACTATATCTTCTAATTCTTCTTTAACTTCGTCGATTCCAGCTACGTCATTGAAAGTAATTTTATTTTTTCTAGCATCATATCTTTTAGCAGGGTTTCTCCTATAATTGGCTCCAGGTATCCCTTCTCCTGTTCCAGATCTTCTGAACATCCAAAACCAAAAAAACATTAGTATTATTAAGGGCAACATATAGATAAGCATAGTAACCCACCAACTTGCCCCGGTGTTTTGAATATACTCAATCTTAATGCCATCATTTGCTAATGCCCTTACATAAGCTTGATCCGTAAGCAGAGTTGGGGCGTAAACCTGAAAAAGTTGCCCGTTTTTGGCTTTTGCTTGGATTAAACCACTTGTGTCGATCTGCAAACTTATGATTGTGTCTTGATTTATTAAATTCACTAGATCAGTATAACTTATCTCAGTTATGTTCGAGGTATTCAACTGAGAAATGCTCATAAAAATAAGCATAGCCAAAATAAAATATATAAAAAGCGGTCCAAAAAGGGAACCTCTTCTGTTTGGATTGTTATTCATAAAAACCTCCTTTTTCTCTACAATACTTTACCTCATTTATATTTTATAACAATATCTTAAAATATCCAAATTTTATAAAAAAATTATTCCTGTACAAGCTTTTGAAAAGATAAACTAGCAACAATAGAGGTTGTTAAAGCAAAAGTCAAAAGAACAAATATTTGGTTCCTCACATCTCCGATGGAAGCACCAAGGACTACAACCTTTCTTAAAGCATCAGCTGAATAGGTTAAAGGGAAAATCTTCGAAACAGCCTTTGCAAAATTAGGCATCTGTTCTATAGGGAAAAATACGCCAGAAAAAAATATCATAGGAAAAGTTATGGTAGTCATCGTAATTTCTGCGGCTTCTTGTTCTTTAAAAGAAGCTGTTACAATAATACCTATGCCTATAAAACTGAAAGTACCTAAGATAAGTATAAAAATAGTTAGCCAAATCGAACCAACAATATGTACATGAAAAATTAATATAGATATAACTAACACAATAAGGGCTTGCATCATACCTCTCACAGTTTGGGCAATAATTTTTCCTACAACGATACTTCCCCTGCTTATCGGTGTAACCATCAATCCATCCATTGTTCCTAGTTCTCTTTCCCTTGTTATGGAAGCTGCTAAACCTGTCATTACACTCATAATGGAAATCATTGCCATAATTCCTGGGGCCATAAAATCGTAATAGTTAAATTTACTTCCATCGACGTTTGTCAATCTTGAGGAAACTTTTATTGAATTTTGTGAGCTGTTAAATTGTGCAAACATACCTGGTAACGATTCAGCGATCATTATGCCTGCTTGAGGGTTGTTAGGACTAGGAATAATTTGTATTTCTGCATTTCCAGTTGCCATTTTCAATGAAAAATCTCGAGGTACAACAACACCCGCGGTGATTTTACCGTCTATTAATGAGTTCAATAGTTCATCTCTTGTGTTGAATAAAAGGATATTTTGTTCTTCTAATTCATCTATCTGGTTTTTGAACATTGTTTTGGCAATAGTATCTTCAAAGTAAAAACCAATTGCGTTTTGGCCTTGCATATCAGTTTGAGGAAATATATAACTTGTCATTATCATCATGATTATCGGCATTAATATAGAGAAGATGAAAGTTGTTTTTCGTCTTAAGAATGTTTTTAAGTCTTTAAGAGCTATTCTTAGAGTGTTCATTTTTTGCTTCCTCCCAATCTTAATTAGATGATACTGTCTTTTATAGCGCCCCTTTGCCCCGCTCCGCACCCATAAGGATAAAGATATTTTAACCAATAGCCCATTTAAAGCCATTTTTAATAGTTCTATTAATTAGACGTTATTTTTACAAATATGTCCTCTAAAGATGGTTCAATTGTTTTTATATGTTTCAATTTAATATTTTTATTATCAATCTCTTTCAGAAATTCGTTTAAATTGTTTACTTGGTATGTTAATCTTGTACCCTGTATTTCTAGGGGTTCTATTGTTAACAATTTTGCTTCTTGTGTATTTTCAAACTCAACTTCCACCCGTGGGTTTTCATGGAAATATTCTTTTACATTATTTTTGGAGTCTTTGGTGACGATTTCACCTTTGTTAATTATGGCTATAGTATCAGCTAACATCTCAACTTCGTGAAGATCATGAGTAGTTAATACGATAGTTTTTCCCATATCTTTATTCAAATGCTTTATAAAGTTCCTCAAGCTTACTGTTGTATGTGGATCTAGGCCTAAGGTAGGCTCATCCAGGAAAAGTATATCTGGTTGTGGGATAAGGGCCCTTATAATGTTGATTTTTTGTTTCATGCCTGTACTGAATTTTGAAACGTATTCATTGCGCCATTCTGAAATTTCTAAAATTTCAAAAAGTTCATCGGATCTCTTTTTAATCTCTGTGGGTTCCATCCCGTATAATTTTGCAAAGAACTCAACATTTTCATAAGCAGTCAGTCTATCGTATAAAATCATCTTGTCTGCTACTAATCCGATCTTTTTTCGAACCTTTTCACCATCTTTTATAACATTGTATCCTGCAACGTGTACATCTCCAGATGTGGGAACAGCTAAAGTAGTTAAAATCCTTATGGTTGTGCTTTTACCAGCACCATTAGGTCCAAGAAAAGCAAAAAGTTCACCATATTCCACGTCAAAGCTAGCGTTTTTTACTGCCGTAACCTTTTTAAATTTTTTAGTAAGATTCTTAACTTCGATCGCTTTTTCTTCCATCTTTTATCCTCCTAACAAAGAGTTTCATATTATTCAAATTTTTTTCAAGTTCAAAAAGGTCTATGTTTTTTTCCCAATCATACGTTTTTAAGTTAAAGATAAATTTGACGAATTCTTTTTCAAATTCCTCATGTACTTTTAAATTTTTTTAGGTATTCTAACAACAAATATTTGAAAGTAAATTCTCTTGGCATATCCAATTCCTTTCAAAAGACGGATTTTTCGGTTATATATTATTTATATTAAACTTAATATAAGGACTGACAATTTAAAAATATATCTATGATAATATATCTAATTAGATATATTACAAGGTTTATTTTAAGCAAAGAATTCGTTTTCGTGAACTACATCACCAATAAATTGGTGAGCTTCCTAATTCATAGACCATTGCGGAAAAATACCCTAGAAGGGATCTAAGGATAACCCGTCTTACACAGTCTCCAAAGGCTTTACTTCCCCCAGTCCCTGGGGTAGAGTAAGTTTATACAGCAACTAGCTGTTCTATTCCAAACCGCCTAATATTAACAGCAGCATTTATATCTCTATCATGTTTAGTTCCACATTCAGGACATATCCATTCTCTATCAGAGAGTTTCAAATCTACGTTCTTATATCCACATACACTACAAGTCTTAGACGAAGGTTCAAACATTCCTATCTCGATTACCTTTTTGCCTAACCTCTCTGCTTTGTATTTTAGGAATGTTTTGAATTGATACCATCCTTTTGGCGATTCCCCAAACAGAGTTTTTTAATTATTTTCTTATATTTAAAAGGTTTTGGGGGCTTGGGGGTTTACCCGTTTGGCGATTCCCCAAACCATGTTTTTTAACTACTTCCGAGTATTTAAAAGATTTTGGGGGCTTGGGGGTTTACCCCCAACGTATACTGATACTCTTCGTTAGTTTATGCAGAAAATTCTCTCGTGTATTTTTAATTTTCTCATGTATTCTAGCAACTTCTAATTTTGCTTTGTCCCAATTCTGTGAGCCTTGTTCTTTATTTATCGTTATTCTCATTTTCATATAACAGTATATGTTGTGATACTCTAAACGATTGTCTAATTAATTTCTTTTTAAACTTCGGGTATTTACTTTGTTTCTTGAAGAAACGCTTATATCCAGTCTCTAGATTCTTCAAAGATTGTTGTAACGATTGAGAGTTAACATCGGTTAGCCATTGATACTTCTCAGTTTTTTTAAGAGCTGTAAGTACTTTACACCACATATAATAGTTAGTATATGTTTTAGTATTTTTATATGCGTTGTTAGCAAATTCTAAGAATTAGGTTGTATACAAAGCGAGTATGTCCAAAATGCTGGTTTAGTTTCTCAATTTGTTCGTTTGTTGGATACAACCTAAACTTATATGTTTTTAGCATATTTAATCACCTTAATTCAATAGTTGTATGATATAATACAATTGTATCATATATACATATAATTAACAACATTTTTATTTTTGCACATCGAATTCATCTCGCGTTTGAAAACACGAGTTTTCTTCGAATTTTATCGTAAAGAGTAAATTTTTAAGCTATATTTAAGTGAAAGATTATATACTAAAAAGACTTTTGTGAATTTATTATTTTAAAAAAAGAGACAGGACAAGCGAAGGAGTAAATCTTCCACTCTTCCTTATGGGTAGGCTGCGGGGCGAAGAGGTGCAAAATAAAAAGTTTTAGAGTTTTTAAAAATATTACAAAAAACAACCAAAGGAGGAAAAACGATGAAGAAAGTAGTATTGATAGCATTTACACTGATCATAGTTACAGGGATGTTTTCAGCAGGTTTAACAGAGGTATTTGATACAGCTAAAGCAAGTAGTACAATATACAAAACCGCACAGCTTGATCTTGAAAAGACTAACCTCGACTACAACAAGGCTAAGATAGAGGCAACGAACAGGAAATTAGAATTAAGTGGGGAA
Source organism: Petrotoga miotherma DSM 10691 (assembly GCF_002895605.1). Lineage (GTDB taxonomy): Bacteria > Thermotogota > Thermotogae > Petrotogales > Petrotogaceae > Petrotoga > Petrotoga miotherma. The sequence goes on along the minus strand of NZ_AZRM01000026.1, from coordinate 68,087 downwards.
TTAAGTTATTACTCAGGTCTTTCAAACTACAATACCTCTATGAAAGATTACTACGGTGATATAGTAGACAGAGTATTGGATGTTTTCGTTGAAGAAATAAACGTAAAAACAGCGGATTTGCAGTTAAAAAATGCACAGATAACCTACGACAACAACACTGAATTGTTCGACAACGGATTAATCTCAGGAGACGACCTTAAAAGTTCTGAACTCGATGTAAGTGATGCACAGAACAATTTGGAAAGTGCACAATTAAATTTAGAAACCGCCAAAGACAACTTAAAAGAATTATACGAAGGAGATTATAACCAAATAGAAATAAACACTCCAACGTATGAGGGTATATTCGTAAGTGATGAGGAATATTTAAACAACAACTACAATCTAAAAATGGCACAACTAAACGTAGATATTTCACAATACGATCTCAACAACTTACCCGCCAACGCATCATCTTACGATAAAAGGATAGCGGAGATAACTCACCAAAAATATATCTTGAGTTTGCAAGACACTCAAGATACATTGATTGAGGCACATAAAACAACAAAAAATAGTATAGAAAATCTTTACAAAAGTGTGAAAAACTTAGAAGAAAGAATGAACTTAGCTCAGAGTACATATAACGACACAAAGGATAGATTCAACAAAGGATTGGTATCTGAATTGGAGTTAAACAGCGCGAACATAAACTATTTAACATCACAAAAGAGTTATTATGAAAGTGTAAGAAATTACATAAAAGCATACATAAACTACATAATAGACACAGGAAGGAGCCTTGAGGAGGTAGGATTGTGAAAAAACTTATAGTTTTAGTAATAACCCTTCTCGTAGGAATCCTGAGTATATTTGGGATGACGTTCGAAGAGTTATACGAACAAAACTTAGAGAAAAGTTCAGCCTATACCCAAGCGGAGTTGAACTTACGTGGAGCACAATTAGAGATGAACAAAATAGACAAATTCTTTGTTCCATATTTGGGAATATCTGTTGATACAATGAAAACAGGGATAATCCCAGCAGGAACAACAACCGTTAGTGGGTTGGTTTTTGGAGGGGAAGGAGATTTAGAAGGTTACGAGATTTCTTTGGATGTAAACTTCTTAGAAGTATGGGGAGCACAGGTAGGTGTCTCATTCCCTTTTACTTTAAATACAGATGAATGGACAATAGAATCCCCTGAAGCATCAGAGATAGCAATCTCTTTATCTCGAGATCTTACAATAATCGACAGGGCGGAAAGGTTGAAAACTGAAAGCAGTTACTACGATGTGCTCTCTAAATATTACACGGCTCAAACAAATGAACTCATAACGACGATAGAAGATATATTCACCAGACATTACAACGAAGAGATGATTCAAACGTACCAAGATGAAATAGAAATACTGAACCAACAGTACAACTTATCAACCTATGAAGACGAAAAAGAAAACTTAGAAAAACAGATACTTACTGCACAAAAGAATTTAGAAACTCTAAGATCAAACAATGCACCTCTAGAATATTTTGAATACACAGATGAACTTTACAATCAAACAAAAGAAACGGTAGAAAGAATAATAAACGAAAATCAAAACTATCCAACGAATATCGAAGAAAGGCTAGATTTAAAATCGTTACAACTTCAAGAAGAGGCATCGGAAATAGAAAGTAATTTCTGGTTCATTCCTTACCTGCCTTTCAATAAGATAAGTATGTCTATGAATCCATTTTTCGAAGAAGGAGAAAATTTGATTGATAATTTGAGTATAAGTGTAGGATTTCAATTAGCTATATTAGATAAAGGAGAAAGAAAGTTGGCGTCTGATACTATGAAAACAAACGTTGCCGCTTTGACGTACGATGAAAGTATGTTGGAAGTGGAAAATGCGATTAAAAGTTTAGAAACTACCAGAAAAACGTTGAATTATGACTTTAGAGTAAATCAAATAGATTTAGAAAACGCCATAGAAGATTACAATAGAAGTAAAGAATTAAATGATCAAGGATACATAACGGATGAGGAATTAAAATTATCAGAAATAACGTTAAACAGGGCACAATTAACGAGTGAAAAGACGGAAAACGACATTCTGACAAACGAATTAAGAATAATGCAGCAATACTATGTGGACATATGGGGTGATATAAATTGAAAAGAAGAGGAAAGATAACGATATGGACAATAGTGATAGTAGCTATAATTGTAGTAGTTGGGATAATATTTTTTCCAATGCAAAGTTCACCTACAACTTCTGAAACAAGTGGATTACCGTCAATATACTTAGAATACGAGGTAAAATCAGATGGCGTAGGAGATTCGATAGAAGTGGTGGGAAACATAACGGCTGAGATTGAATCAGTGATCCCAAAAGTTTCTGGAGAAATAGTTGAGGTATACGTAGAAAAAGGAGACGAGGTTGAAGAAGGTCAGATATTAGCTAAAATAGATGATCTTGACTATCAGATAGCGTACTTGAATGCCTTAAATGATTACGAATCATCAACCAACGTAGGTGAACGGATGAAGGAAGTAAAGAGGTTACAGTTGGAAAAAGCAAAGAAGAATTTGGAAGAAACTGAGATAAAATCCCCTGTTTCAGGGATAGTAAACACAGTAAATATTTCCAAGGGGGATATGGTTGGAACAACTTCTGCCGTATTAACTATAGTGGATAATAGCACAATAAAAGTTGAAACTGCGGTTGATGAAATAGATTTCCCGCTTATAAATGAAGGCATGGACGCAACAATAAGAATAGATCCTTTGAATTTAGAAGAGCCAGGAGTAATAACATGGATTAGTCCAACTACTCAAACGGATATGGGGGTAGTTGTTATACCAATTGAAATTGAATTTACACAAGATAATCCTCAAAATCTCCTGATTCCTGGTATGACAGCCGATGTAGAAATAGTTACCTTAAAATTGGAAAACACAGTAGCTGTACCAAAAGATGCCATTCATGAAGGGGTTGATGGGTCAAAAATAGTATACAAAAAGACTGCAGAAGGTGGTATGGAACCTGTTCAAGTACAAACTGGAAAAGAAACGGATAGCATGGTTGAAATAACTGCGGGTTTAAAACCAGGAGATAAGGTTTTGATATTGCCATCTCAAGAAGAAGCACAAAGAATAATGCAAAATTATGGTATTCCAATGGGAGTACCTGTTGCTCCAGGCGCTGTTCCTCAAGGTCCTGGAGGAGGCGGATTTTGATGGCAGTAATGGAATTAAAAGATGTATGGAAAATATACGATGTTGGAGAAGTAAAAGTTGAGGCACTGCGCGGGGTTTCTTTTAATGTTGAAGATGGTGAATATGTCATCATAATCGGACCTTCAGGTAGCGGTAAATCAACTTTGTTACAAATTCTTGGTTGTCTGGATAAACCTACAAAAGGACAGGTATACATTGAAAATGTGGAAGTGTCCAAAATGAAAGATAGAGAATTAGCAAGGGTAAGAAACAAAAAGATAGGATTTGTATTTCAAAGTTTCAATTTACTTCCAAAGTTGAGTGCATTGGAAAATGTTGAACTACCTTTAATATATGCGGGTGTACCTCAGAAAAAAAGAAGAGAGATAGCAAAAGAACAATTAGAGTTAGTAGGGCTCGGTAACAGGTTAGATCATAAACCAACTCAACTATCGGGTGGGCAACAACAAAGGGTAGCAATAGCAAGGGCTTTAGCTAACGATCCAGCCTTTCTTTTAGCTGATGAACCAACGGGGAACCTGGATACTAAAAGTGGAGAAGAAATTCTTCAAATATTTAGGAAGTTGAACGATATGGGTAAAACGCTAGTTGTCGTCACCCATGATATGAGAATGTTAGATGAAGGATCAAAAACGATTAGATTGTTGGATGGAAGGATCCAGTCGATAGAGGTGAACACAGTTGGAAATACTTAAAGAGACCATTAGATCATTGCTTTCTAACAAGTTGAGGACGTTTCTTTCGATGTTGGGAATAATAATAGGTGTTGGTGCGGTAATGACGATAATAGCCATAGGTGATGGAGCAAGGCAGGAAATAAACAACACCGTTTCTTCTCTTGGGTCAAACATTATTATGGTTAACTCCACTGTGTATTCAAGATTTGCATCTCAGCCCCTGGAGTTTCAGGATGCGATTAACATTAAAAGTATGGTTCCACAAGTAAAGAATGCTACAGGTGTTTTAAATTCAAATTTGACCATTGAAAGTGCTGGAGAAACAATTTCCGGATCGGTATTTGGAGTTATGCCTAGTTTTTTTGATATAATGAACTTAAATATTGCTTATGGTAGAAGGTTAGATGAAACTGACGAAGAAGAATTAAGGTCGGTTGCCGTTATAGGTTATAATATAGCTAATGAATTATTTGGTCGTCAAAATGTTGTTGGTGAACGAATCAATGTTATTCAAAGTGGAAATTCTGGTAGTAGAAAGGTTTCTTTTGAAATAGTTGGAGTTTTGGAAAAAACCGGAACAAGGTTATTATTTAACGTTGATGATATGATCATACTCCCCCATACAGTAGCAGATTATAGGTTGTTTCACATGAATGGAAGGACGAGCTCTATTTTTGTTTCAGCAGTAGATGAGAATACTGCAGAATTGGCAACCATGGCGACGGATTTTTATCTTTATAGAAAATTTGGAGATTCTGATAAGTACAGTATATTAAGTCAAGATGCTATTTTAGAAGCTGTTAATCAAATAACAGGAATTATGAATGTGATACTGGTAGGAATAGCTGCAATTTCGTTAGTCGTAGGCGGAATAGGAATAATGAATATTATGCTCGTTACCGTTAAAGAAAGAACGAGAGAGATAGGTATAAAGATGGCTATAGGAGCCACAAGACATAGGATTTTGATGGAATTTTTAGTAGAAAGTGTAGTTTTAACGGTGGTAGCTGGTATAATAGGTATGATATTAGGTGGGCTTCTCTCAGGTTTAATAGCATATTTTGGCAGAGCTTTTGGATTAACGGCCGTCATAACGTGGAAATCGATCGCTTTATCCTTTGGGGTATCTGCCGTGATAGGCTTATTCTTCGGTATATACCCAGCAAATCAAGCGTCAAAGTTGAGCCCAATAGAAGCGTTAAGATACGAGTAAAGAAGGTGTTTTATGTGGAAAATGTAAATTTTCCGAGATCTTTTTTGTGGGGAGTAAACTCCCCTTTCTTTTCTTTTTTGGAAAATTCAACGGAAGGATCGAAACAACAAATATTTGAAAATGCAGAAAAAAACTTGAACAAACAATTATCTTTTCTTAAGAGGTTGAAAATTAACTCTTTCAGATTCAGTTTAAATTGGGATTTGTTGTATCTTGATCCTTTTTATTCTTGTGCTATGTATGATAACTTTATAGAACAACTACGTCAAAGGGAGATTGAACCAATAGTAAACCTCATCGATTTTGATTTTCTTTCGTCCAATCAAAAAGAAGCTTTTGATAATATAGAAAACGAAGAAAATATCTCAATATTTATAGAAATTATCGAAAAGATTGTCTCCTCTTTTAAATTCAAGGTTCAATATTATATTATCTTGAATCATACTGCCAAATACCTAAAAAAAAGATCTTTTAAAGGTGCAGATGTTGATAACACCGCATTACATGAAACGGTTCAAAATCTTTTAAATCTTTACGATAAAAGTGTTGGTATTATAAAAAGTATTAACCCTTATGCTAAAGTATCGGTAAGTGAGGAATTCAATATCGAGGAAGAAGAACAATTAGATTTTGTTTTTTCCTATATTGATGTAATTGTAAAAGGAGAAAGCCCTTTTTTTGAAAACATGGCTTTTAAAAACTCTGATATAGATTTTATCGGGATAAATTTCAATGATTTAACTTCAAATTCAGAAGAATATACTTCTTTAATAAAAGAACTTTCAAAAGGGAAGAATACTATGGACCTTGATGAAGTAATAAAAAGATTTTCTTCTAAATATTACCTGCCTTTTCTAATAACTGATAATGTATCCACTATTGAGGACGATAGTTTAAAAAGCCGTTATTTAGTTAATAATTTATACAAGATTAATCAATCTTTGGAAAATAATGTGAAGATTTTCGGATACATCTACAATTCCTTAAGTGATGTTAAAATCAATAATCTTCTTTTAAAAACAGGTCTGTATAGAATAGACGATAAAAATAATTATATCAGTTTGAGAAACTTTGCAAAAGTCTATTCGAATATCGTAGAAGATAATAGTATAAACGAAAGATACCTAAAATATATTGATTAGCTTATCGTAAAATTACAGATGCAGTAATTTGATTTCAAAGATACTATCATTCAATTCTATTTCTGCATACTCTCCTTCGCAAAAAGCCCCAGGATTTAATATCAAAGTATCCTCTATTTCAGATTTCTCTTGATAATGCGAATGTCCAAAGACCATCAAATCAATCTTTTTATTAAAATATTTCAAAAGTTTATCAGGTATTGCACGACCAGTTTGATGACCGTGGATAAGACCTATTTTTTTGCCAAATAATTCTAAATACAATTTTTCAGGGAGTCGATTTTTTATATAAAAATCATCCATATTTCCATACACTGCATGAAGTATGGGCTTTTGATTTTCTAAGTAATTCAACACTTCGATATCTACGATGTCTCCGAGTAAAAATATTTGATCATAAAGTCCAAAGTTTAATTTTTCTAGACTTTTCAAGTCTGATTTTAGGGGAATGTGTAGATCGCTAATTACAAGTATTTTCAAAGGGTGACCACTTCCATTATGTTTTTTTCATAAGGAGATCTTAGGACTTTCTTTTCGGTAATTATCGCTGTAACTAATTCATTTGGAGTTACATCAAAGGCAGGGTTGTATATATTTACATCGTCTGGTACTAAACGAGTTTTATGACAAAATCTGACCTCATTATGATTCCTTTCTTCGATGGGAATACCTTCTCCATCTTTTGTTTCTATGTCTATAGTTGAAAGAGGAGCAGCGACATAAAAAGGAATACCATGCCTTTTTGCAAGAACAGCTACAGAATAAGTTCCAATTTTGTTGGCAACGTCCCCATTACGTGCGATTCTATCGGCACCCACTATTATAGCATTTATTTTTCCTTGTTTCATCACCCAGCCTGCCATGTTGTCTGTAATTAATGTAGTTTTGATACCACTTTTAACCAATTCCCAAACCGTCAATCTAGCTCCTTGTAGGTATGGTCTGGTTTCATCGGCATAGACCTGGATATCTTTTCCATTTTCTACGGCTGCTCTAATAACTCCTAAAGCAGTTCCATAGTCGACGGTTGCTAAAGCTCCTGCATTGCAATGCGTCAAAACGGTATCTCCATCGTTTAACAAAGTCTCTCCGTTCTTACCAATTTGTTTATTTATTTCAATATCTTCGTAAGCGATTTTCAAGGCTTCTTCTTCCAATGTCTTTACAAGGTCATTAGTTTCTTCGTTTTGGAAGCTGTCTTTTAATACTTTGTCCATTCTGTTTAAAGCCCAAAATAAGTTTACGGCGGTGGGACGGGTTTTAGATAAGCTGTTTTTTACTTCATCTAATTTGTTTAAAAATAGATTTTTGTCAGAAAGATGTGAAAACTCTTTTGCTCCTAAAACGAAGCCAAATGCTGCAGTTGCTCCTATAGCGGGAGCTCCTCTTACTACCATGTCTTTTATTGAGTTGGCAACATCGAGATAATTCCGACATTCTACATACTTTTCTTCTAAGGGTAAATACCTCTGGTCTATCAAAACTAGGCTGTTACCTGTCCATTCCATTGTCATAGTTTTTATATTTTTCATTTGTTTCCTCCTAAACATTTTGATTTTAAAATCCCTAAAGCTTCTTTCAGCGCCCCTTTGCTCCGCTCCCTGCCCTCTATCTACAGATCATTTCTTGTAAAAAAAGGGTGCAATGGAAGTAAAGCCAAAAGCCTTGTAATTGAAAATTCTTTCCGTAGAGCCAACAAACAGAACTCCTCCAGGATTCAAAGCATCGTAAAATTTTTTATATAACTTTTCTTTAGCATCGTTGTCAAAGTATATGACAACATTCCTACATATGATTAAATCAAAATTCTTTTCAAACTCGTCAAATAGGAGGTTCATTTTATTGAAAGTAACATTATTTTTGATGAAATCTTTTATTTCGTATTTATCTTCTTCTATTTTTTTGAAATACTTATTTATATATTCATTGTTTAAGTTTACTAAACTTTTTTCATTATATATTCCTTTTTTTGCTTTTTGTAAGGCTCTCTCATCAAAATCTGAAGCGATTATTGTTGATTTACTGGAAATACCTAATTCATTTAATATGATCGCAAGTGTGTAAGGTTCCTCTCCTGTAGAACAACCTGCACTCCAAAGTTTTAACCTTGGCTTGTGATTTTTGATAAGCTCGGGGAATATATCTTGTTTTAAATATTCCCATTTCTCTGGGTTCCTAAAAAATTCTGTGACATTAATGGTGAGTTTATCTAAGAACTCCAGCCATTTGTCCTTATTTTCCTGTAACAATTTTAGATATTCAGCATACGAATTGATTTTGTATTTTTTAAGTAAAATATCTGTTCTACGCCTAACTCTGTGTTGCTTGTAACCAGAGAGATCTAGATTGAAATGGGTTACCAATTTTTTCAAAAATAATTTGTAATCTTCGTCATCAAAAGGGGAAGAGTAAAATTCTGACATCTTTTTCCTCCAATTTTAGTTGCTTTCACGTAAAAGTTCTATATAGAAAGAAACACCTATTCCAAGATTGGAATAAGTCAGAAATAAATTTTTGGTAGCAGGTATTCGAAAATAGAAATTTTCATCATTTTTATCGAAGTAAATCGAATCAACCAAAAGAGATTGGGTGCTCGCATTATACTCCAATAGAAAATCTTGGTTCAAAATATAAACAGAGTCAAGAGCATTATCATCTAGAGAAAAAAGCAAATCTCCAGCTCGAAAATAATACTTCATAATATCTTCAAATCCTAGAGATATGCCTAAGTCGTTTGGAGTTTCTATAGTCAACGCAACTTTTGATTGAGAAAGGTCTATCACCTCAGTCCAAAAGGACATGTTAAAAAGTGATTCTTTAAAGATAACGCCAATTTTCAAGTCATTGAATGTTAGTACAAAATAATCATCCAACACCATGCTGAAACTATCAAAATTTTCTGTTAAAAAGTAGGGATCGCTTCTATTTCCGGGATTTCTATACGAAAATTCGAAACCTGCTTGATCGAATTTGAAATAATTAATTACATTATCTACATTCGATAATCGAACTTCGTCTTCTAAAGATTCAAAATCAAAATTGAACTTAGTTTCGTATATATCTTCAAATTTTAATTCAAAAGTAAATTCGTTTTTCAGAGTTTGGGTAAAATCAGTTAAAAAAAGCACCTTCGAGGGACTAGAGGCGAAATTCAAGGTAGAGATTATCGATGTAATTAATATAAATATTAAGGGAAATCTTTTCATTTGCAATTATCCTTTCCCAAATAGTTCCCTAATAATTTAAAATGGGGACGAAAGTCCCCATTTATGGGTTTTTAAATGTTTGCAGCGAGTCTTTCCATTACTTCATCGTCAATCTCATAATTTCCGAATACTTCTTGAACATCATCCATATCATCCAATGCATTCAACAATTTTAATAACTTTTCGGCGTCTTCATCAGAAAGCTTAACGGTTGTTTTGGGTAAAAAGGTTAACTTTTCGGAAACGGTATATCCTGCTTCTTTTAGAGCATTTCTCACCTGAGTCAGATTTTCCGGGGCGGTGATGATTTCTAAAGGATCGGTGTTTTCATCTAAATCTTCTGCGCCAGCTTCAACCGCGAGTAACATTAACTCGTCAATATCTTCAACTTCTTCTTTGGGGATGGTTATTAGTCCTTTTCGTTCAAAATTCCACGAAACAGAACCTGATTCTGCTAAAGACCCACCCCATTTCGAGAGAACATGGCGAACCTCTTGAGCGGTTCTATTCTTGTTATCGGTTACAACCGAAATTAGGAGCGCAACTCCTCCTGGACCGTATGCCTCGTACATTATTTCGGTGAGTTCTTCACCCTCTAATTCACCGGTTCCTTTTTTTATAGCTGATTCGATCTTGTCTTTAGGCATGTTAGCTGCCTTGGCGTTTTCTACCGCGGTTCTTAAACGTGGATTAGCTTCTGGATCTCCTCCACCTTCTCTAGCAGCTATTGTAAGCTCTCTAATGAGTTTTGTAAACATTTGGGATCTTTTTGCATCTTGTGCACCTTTTCTGTGTTTAATATTTGCCCATTTATTATGTCCTGACATAATATTCAGCCTCCTAACAAACATTGAATAAATTATTTTTGTCGCGTTTCCTTAAGTCAATTAAATTTAGACAGAAACAATTATACTATTAAGGATTACATAGGCATTTTTGTTTTCTATCAATTTAATTACTATTATTTTACTTTTATGGGAAATTTGTTATTCTTATAAATTCTTTCACCATTATTTTAACATTTTTCATTTAGAAAAACAAGTAAAATATTTTCTATAATATTATTTATTACTAAAATTTTTAAAAAATATAAATCTAAATATGGTATGATATCCTCAGGCGTTAAGGGGTAACCCCGGACATTGAGGGGTAAACCCCTCAAACTCCCCAAAAACAAAAGTCTTTTTTTTAAAAGATCTTTGTTTGCACACTGCGGCAAACAAGCGGAGGTGTTTTTTATAAAGAGTTTCATTATAGGTTTTTTTATGGGAATGGCAATTTTTTTTGCTTTATTTTTCTATGTATACGGTTATTACAGTGATTCTACTTCTATTTTTCTTGTGGATTCTAAGTACAACACTTATCTATTCGATAATGGCGAACAAATACTATCTACAAAATACAAATATGTTAAGTTAGATGAAATGCCCTCAGAATTAATATACTTCCTTTTGTGGACGGAAGATAGAGAGTTTTACGAACACAATGGAATCAATATTAAAGCGCTGACCAGAGCCGCATTAACAAATATAAAAAACTTTTCTATAGTCCAAGGCGGAAGTACCCTAACTCAACAACTTGCTAAAACTGTTTATCTCACAAACGAAAGAACTATTAAAAGGAAAATAATGGATATTATGCTTGCTTTTTTTTTGGAGAGGTCTTATACCAAAGAAGAAATTTTAGAAGCTTATATGAATAGTGTTTATTTGGGGAACGACATTTCAGGATTTGGAGCTGCGGCAGAAAGATATTACGGAAAAGAGTTAGAAAATTTAAGTTACGAAGAGATGCTAGTTTTAATAGGGATAATAAACGGTCCAGAAGTTTACAACCCTTATAAATACCCAGAAAGAGCTAAAAATCAGGGGATGATAGTTTTAAATTCGCTGCCTAACAATTTCATCATAGAAGAAAAAGATATTGTTAAGGAAAAAATAGATAAGATGGTTTTTTACCCTCAAACCTACGATGAAAGGTATTTAAATTTAATTTATCGAATCAAAGCGGAGGAAGAAGATATAGGTTTAAAAGGTGGTGGGTATACTGTAAAAACAACTTTTAATAAGAATTTATTCGATTCTGTTACTATAGATTCATCGACTTCTGCAATTGTAATCAACAACAAAACAGGTGAAATATTAAGTTTTTGGGGTGGAGAATACGATGTTTTCTATTCCCAACAACAAGTTGGTTCCGCTATGAAACCATTCTATTATCTTTTGGCTTTAGAAAATGGTTATGATAAAGATACCACACTTCCCGATCAGCCTATGAAATTTGGTGATTGGGCTCCAGAAAACTTTGATAAAACATACAGAGGGATGGTCACTTTAGAAGAAGCGTTAGTAGATTCTATAAATATTCCATCGATCTACCTAGCTTCTCATATAGATATATCTCCTCAGAGGTCTATAGAAACAATAAAGAATTTTCTTTCAAATGTAGTAGGAGTTCAAGGTAAATATCCGAATGATTTAACTTTGGCGTTGGGAACAGTGGAAACAAGTCCATACGAGCTTACAAAAGCTTATTCAATCTTCCCAAATTACGGTATTATTCCTTCACCTTACATAATTTCAGAAGTTTACGATAAGAAAGGTAATTTAATATATAAAAGATATCCAAATGTTGAAAGAAAAATTGAAGATATATCCAATGATTCATATGCCACAATGAATACTTTGATGAGAAAAGTCGTACTGGAAGGGACAGGACAAAGGGCAAACGTCTTAGACTTGGATTTACATGGTAAAACTGGTACTTCCGATTTATCAGCCTGGTTTATTGGATACACTGGTAGCGAGGTATTATCTACTATGGTTAAAGGAGAAGATCTTTTATCTTCTTACACTGCGGTTCCCCGGGCAAAAGAGATAGCCACTTCTTTACTTTATTATGGACAAAGCGAGGAGGTTTATGTTTATCTTAGTTTAAAAAGTATACAAGAAAGTATTTCATTTTTTGAAAGCCCTATTGATTTCGTTTCCACTGGGGGAAACGTTGTAGGATATTTAAATTCGGTCAAATTCGATTATCCGTTTAAGGAACTTGAAAAAAAGATAAATGCGGCCCAGAGAGAAATTCAGTATCTTTACCCGGATGTGGTGAAAGAAATCGAACAATGGAAAAAAGAGAATCTGACGGATTTCTTTCAAGAGCCATTTTCCTTCATTCAAAACGGTTACGATTTGGAAAGTTACTTGAACAGCGTTATTATCGATAAAGATACGCAAGCACAATTGCGGGAGATTTATAATCAAATAAAGTATATATATCCAGATCAAGCTAAAATAATCGAAAATTTCATAGAGTGAAAAATGTCTGTTTTTATTTTTTTAAAATTAACAATTAATTAATACTACCCGTTTATTTAGATGGTAAAATAGGCAAATGGATTTTAGAAAATTCTGAGAGATCGGAGGTGCAAAAGTGTACGCTATAGTCTATTTTAATGGTAAACAATACAAGGTAGAAAAAGATCAAGTGATTTACACTGAAAAAGTAAAAGATGTTGATCCAGGTAACCAGGTAGTATTAGACAAAGTTATTTATTTAAGTAAAGATGAAGAAAAGAAAGCTGGGAAACCTTATGTGGACGGAGCAAAAGTAATTACCGAGGTAGTAGAACATGGGAAAGATAGGAAGGTAAAAATAATCAAGTTTAAAGGAAGAAAAAATTATAGAAGAGAAAAAGGTCATAGACAAGAGTATACCGCTTTAAAAATCAAAGAAATTGAAGGATAACCTCGATGATTACCGCAATTTATACCAATTCTGAAAGACCCAGTGTAGAAATTTTTGGACATGCCGAATTTTCTTCTTTTGGGAACGATATAGTTTGTAGTGCCGTGAGTGTTTTAACTCAATTTGTTGCAGAAATTCTAAAAAATGAAAGTTTGGGTCAGATTGAGAAAAGAGAGGGTTATTTAAAGATTTCGCTCAAGCAAGAAACTCACCTCTCCAATTTGTTATTAGATTATTTGCTTAAAAGTTTGGTTGCTATATCTAAAGATTATCCAAGAAATCTTAAAGTGGAGGTTAGATAAGATTATGAAAATAGATTTACAACTTTTTGCCAAAAAAAGTTCTGATGTAAATAAAAAAGATAGCAACCCCAAATATCTTGGTGTCAAGGCTTCTGATGGGAAAAAAGTTAAGGCTGGAACCATAATTGTTAGACAAAGAGGCACTAAGATCCATCCTGGGGAAAACGTCGGAATAGGAAGAGACTTCACCATATTTGCTAAAGTAGACGGCGTTGTTAAGTTCAAAACTAAAAACAACAGGAAGTTCGTCGATGTTTATGCCCTAAAGGACTGATCCGTTTATGCATGGTAGAAGGGTCGCGATTGTTGGAATATTTGGAGCACTCTCTTTTCTTTTAACTTTTATAGAATTTCCAATAATACCTTTGTTACCTTTTTTAAAATTTGATCCCAGTGACAGTTTAATCATTTTGATTACGATGGGATATGGTTTTTTGCCTGGATTCTTTACTCTTATAATAAAAAGTTTTTTATTTATTTTCAGAGCCGGAGAAGGTGGTCTAATAGGTATATTGATGAATTTTATAGCTGGAACTGCGTTTATAACCACGTTGTATTTATTAAAAAATTTCGTTAAGTTGAACAATTGGATCAGTTATGTTATTTCTTCATTACTAACAGGGGTTGTAGCTTACGGATTGAATTATTTTGTAGCTATACCAGTTTATACGAATCAACCAACATCACAATTCGTAAGTAACATAGGGATAAGTTTGCAGGTGTTTTTTTTATTAGTACTACTGTTCAATTTTATTAAGTTTTTTGTTGATTCGTCCATTTCGCATTTTTTATTGAAAAAAACTAAAATAACAAGTTTCGCTCAAACAAAAGGAGAAGAATAAGGAGGTTTTTGAATTGAATTCTAAATTAGTGCAGCCTTCATATACCGCTAGAAAAGAGGACATAAAAAGAGAATGGTTCTTGATCGATGCTAAAGATTACACACTTGGAAGATTGGCCTCAAGGATTGCCAAAATACTACAAGGGAAACACAAACCAAACTATACACCGCATATAGATTGTGGAGATTTTGTTATTGTAGTGAATGCGGAAAAAATAAAACTTTCGAAAAATAAAAAAGAGAACAAAGTATACAGAAGATACAGTGGTTATCCTGGAGGGCTCAAAGAAATCTCTTTTGAACAGATGTACAATAAACATCCTGAAAGGATAATTAAGTTAGCTGTGAAGGGTATGATGCCGAAGACTATTTTGGCCAAACATATGATGAAAAAATTGAAGGTATATGTTGGTCCTGATCATCCACACCAGGCTCAGAAACCAAAAGAGATAAAAATAGAAAATATTTAAGCAGGAGGTATTCGAATGGCAGAACTTGTCGAATATTATGGAACCGGGAGAAGAAAGACAGCCGTTGCAAGGGTACATTTGAGACCAGGTAATGGTAAGATTAAAATAAACGGAAAAGAATACAAAAGTTTGGTTGAATATTTAAGAGGCAACGAGGTATGGGAAATGGAAGCTTTAAAACCACTCACCATTACATCTACGAATGGACAGTTCGATTTAGTCATAAGGGTTAATGGTGGGGGATTGAGTGGCCAAGCTGGTGCCATTAGACTTGGAATTGCCAGAGCTTTGCTTTCCTACGACGAATCTTTGAGACCCGCTTTGAAAAAAGAAGGTTTGTTGACTAGAGATCCGAGAGAGGTAGAAAGAAAGAAGTATGGTTTGAGAAAAGCTAGAAAAAGAGCTCAGTTTTCAAAAAGATAAGGCCTATATTATTTGTTTCGTATTTTTAAGGAATAGTGACGTTTATGAGCAGAAATTATGATAACCTGAAAAAAGTGATTGACGAAATTAAAAATAAAGTTGATATAGTTGATTTCGTCAATTCTTATTTGTCTCTTTCTAAAAGGGGAAAAAATTACGCAGCACTATGTCCTTTTCACGCAGAAGATACCCCATCATTTTATATATTTCCTGAAACCCAAACCTTTCATTGCTTTGGATGTGGGGCTCATGGTGATGTCATCACTTTTTTGGAAAAATACGAACAAATTAGTTTTTTGGATGCCTTAAAAAAAATAGCTTCTTATGCAGGAATTGAACTAGATATTACTCAAAAAGAAGAACCTGTGGAGATAACTTTCAATGAGGAAGTTTCCAAGCTTTATAACTATAATCTTCTCAACCTTTCTTCGAAGCACAAAGTTTGGCAGTATCTAAAAAAGAGAGAGATAACCAGAGACTTAGTTGAAGAATTTGAATTAGGTTTTGCCACTGGCTCAGAAATTCAAAAGGTGATCGAAGAAAATCTTTTTGATAAAGACATTGCAAAGAATACTGGTTTGTTGATCAATGGAGAGAAAGAGTTTTTTTATAACCGTTTAATCATTCCACTCAGGAACAATGTTGGGGAACTAGTTGGTTTTGCTGGTAGACAAATAGAAGAAGAAATGAATTCTCCTAAGTATCTGAATACTCCTGAGAATAAATTTTTTAAAAAGTCTAAAATACTTTACAGGTATTATAAAAACAAAAAATTCATAAAAGAAAATGATTTTGTAATATTGGTCGAAGGGTACTTTGATGTAATTTCCATGTACAAATTAGGTTTCAAAAATGTTGTAGGAATTTTAGGTTCTGCCTTTACAAAAGATCATGCCCTTGAATTACTGAAAGCAACTAACAAAGTAGTTACAATGTACGATATGGATGAATCTGGTCAAAAAGTCACTTTATCCACTATAGATGCTTTATTTGCTAAAGATTTCCAAATAGCAGTTTCGAAGTATCCTGCTAAAGATCCAGATGAACTAACCAAGAAGCACGATAACAAATACATCGCCGAAATATTAAAAAGCTCCTACAAATTTCATGAATTCATTATTGATTATTATGCAGAAAAATACGATTTAGGCAATGAATTCGCTTTAGAGAAATATTTGAAAGAAATGTCAAGATGGTACAAAAAATTTGAAAATGTTGGAAGAATAAGTTATTTACAAAGTTTTATAGAAAATATTTCAAAAAAAACGGGAAAAGGCACCGAATACATTCAAAAAGTATTAGAAAGAACGTCTGCGCTCATACCTGAAAGTTCTGCTTCAAATGAGTCTAATTCTCAAACGAAAGATACTCTTTACGTAGAAAAGGATATAAGGTACGATATTGCAAAATCTTATTTATACCTATGGATTAAATATCCTCACTATAGAGAGATACTCAAAAATTATTTCAGCGAAGAAGATTTCTCTAGTCAATTACTCAAAGAATTTTTTACTTTAACCTCACAAAGTTCAGATATCGGGTTTCTACTTGAAAATTCTTCAAAAGAACTAAGTGAATTGATAGTAGAGGTTTGGAAGATTGAATATTTCTTTAATCCGGAGAGGATTCTTTCTTCTTTAAAAGAGAGTATTAGAAGAACAAAAATAAATCAACAAATAGAAGAGTTGAAGAAAAAACTTCATGAAACAAAAGATCTTTCGGAAAAGACGAATATTACGTCTCAAATCATACAACTTTATTCTAAACTAAAAATAGTAAATTGAATAGTAGATTACACAATATTTTAAAAATGGATTTTATTTGTTTATTAAGCGATCTAATAACGTTCCCTATGGAGGTAAACTAATCGATGGAAAAGCTTAAGAAAAAGATAGATTTTTCAGAATTAATAGAAGAAATTGAAAAAATAGAGATTGTTGATCAAGATAAAATTAGGGTTAAAAGAGACAAAGAATGTTATATAGAAGAACTTGAAAAAGGTTTGGAAAACCTTATTGAAATAGCCAAAAAGAAAAATAATACCATAACTTATCAAGATATAGATGAATGCATACCTCATAATTTATCAGATGTAATTGATGGTAACTTTTTAGAAAAGATTCATGAAAAGCTAGAATCCGAAGGAATAGAAATTATGGAATCTTTTCCAGAGGACCAAGCCCAGGAGGAAGAAGAATTTTTTAACGAGGGTTTGGAAGAGCTTTTTCAAGAAAGGGAATCTCAGATCTTTGATAACTCCGCTGTAAATGAACCCATAAAGATTTATTTGAGGGAAATAGGGGGGATCAAACTCTTAACCCCTTCCAGGGAAAGACAACTTGCGATAAGGGCTAAAAAAGGTGACAAAAAAGCCAAAGACGAATTGGTGAAGGCAAATTTAAGATTAGTAATAAGTATAGCCAAAAGATATACTGGAAGAGGATTAACCTTTTTGGATTTGATTCAAGAAGGGAACATTGGCTTAATTAGAGCTGTAGAAAAATTTGATTGGAAAAGAGGTTTTAAGTTCTCAACCTACGCTACTTGGTGGGTTAGGCAAGCAATAACAAGAGCTATAGCCGATCAAGCGAGAACAATTAGAATACCTGTTCATTTGGTTGAAACTATAAATAGGATGAATATAGTTATTAGAAAACATCTCCAAGAAACAGGTGAATATCCCACTACCGAAAAGTTAGCAGAATTACTGGATAAACCGTTGGAAAAGATGGATGAGATTTTATTGGCAACTAAAGAAATCATTTCCGTTGATGCGCCTATAAGTGGTTCAGATGATGAAGAAGCTTATATAGGGGATTTTTTAGAGGACTCTGAAGCTGATCAACCAGAGGAAATTGCGGTAAGAATGATACTTAAAGAAGAAATTGAAAAAGTTTTAGAATCCTTAAGGCCCAAAGAAGCAACGGTGTTAAAAATGAGGTATGGTTTGCTTGATGGCAAGATGAAAACACTCGAAGAGGTTGGAAACTTCTTCAATGTCACAAGAGAGAGGATAAGACAGATTGAAGTAAAAGCTTTAAGGAAGTTAAGGCATCCCTCCAGAAGCTTGCAATTAAAAGAAATAAGCGATATGATAGAAAAGAAAGATATATAACGGGCGAAGGGGTGCAAATATACAATATGATATTTAATAGGAGTGTAAATACATGGAGAAAAATAAGGGGAATGATTTCCTCTTTTTGGAAAAAAGGTTCCCCTCTTTTCTAGAAAATGAGTTAGATGAGGAACAAAAAGAAGCTGTTATAAAATCAGAAGGAAGATCGATAATAGTTGCGGGTCCCGGCTCTGGTAAAACTAGAGTAATAACCTATAAAATTGCCTATTTGTTGAATAATGGAGTTAAACCTGAGAATATTTTACTAGTTACCTTCACTAAAGCGGCAGCAAAGGAAATGATAGAAAGAGTAAAGAATGTAACTAACAGAAACATGGACAAAATGCTTGCAGGTACCTTTCATCATATATGTAATTCTATTCTCAGAAGGTATGCTACGATTTTAGATTACAAAAATAATTACAGCATTCTCGACAAAGAAGATTCAAAAGATTTACTGAAAATGGCTAAAAGCGAGTACATCAAGGAAATCAGTGATAATTACAAACTTCCCAAAGAAGAAGTAATAATGAAAATTATAAGCTATTCATGTAATACATTAACCTCTTTAAGAGAAGCCATACTTGAAAGAGCTCCCTATTTGTTGAATTTTGAAAGAGATATTGAACAAATCTGGGGTATATATACCCAATTAAAAAAAGATATGAACGCCATGGACTATGACGATCTATTAGTAAATACTTTAGTTTTATTCAAAACTCATCCAGAAGTACTAAACAAGTGTTCAAGCCAATTTAAATATGTTTTAGTTGACGAATTTCAAGATACGAACAAAATTCAAATTGAATTGGTTGAGGCTTTATCCTCGGTTCATGGGAATTTGATAGTTGTTGGAGACGATTCTCAAAGCATATATTCTTTTAGAGGAGCTTTATTTAAAAACGTAAAAGATTTTATAGAAGATGACAGAACAAAAGTTTTCAAAATACAAAGTAATTACAGAAGTACCTCTGATATAGTAGGTTTTATTAATCATTTAATACCTTCTAACTCTGTACCTAAAGTCCTCAAGCCTATAAGAAAAAGTTATTTAAAACCTTTTGTTGTGGAAACTTTTGACGATTTGGAACAAGCCGATGCCGTAACCAAAATCATAAAAGATAAATTAAAAGAAGGTTTAGATTACAAAGATATCGCTGTACTATATAGATCACATTCACTATCTATGGTATTACAGCAAAAATTGGATTCAAAAGGTATTCCTTACAGAATACTATCGGGATTGAGATTCATCGAAACCGCACATATTAAAGATATATTGGCTTTTTTAAAGGTATTAAACAATCCTTTGGATAAGATTTCATGGATGAGAGTTTTAAAATTATTTCCTGGGATTGGTAACAAAACTGCATCAAAGATCTATGAAGAGATAGAAACTCGAATAAATGAGGAAAACGATAACATCTCAAATATATTGAAGGAAACTGAAATAAAAAAGTTCAAAACACCCCTGGAATTATTGACAAAACTTTTTGAAAAGAAAGAAAGTAGTCCTGATGAGTTGATAGATGTCATTTATCAAGATTTCTACCAAGAATATTCTTTCTTAACTTTTACTGATTCTAAATCAAGGAACATGGATATTGAAAGATTCAGTGAAATTGCCAGTCGATACGATTCCGTGGGTGCTTTTATAGAAGATTTGACGCTCAGTGAAGAGCTAGGGGTAATACCCGCGAACGATGAAAAAAAGAACGCCACGAACGGGGTCAATGATGAGAATAAGTTAACTCTCACAACGATTCATGGAGCAAAGGGGTTGGAGTGGAAAGTAGTTATTCTCATATCGGTGAATCCAGGAGATTTTCCCAACGGACTTGCAATTAAAGAACAAAAATTAGATGAAGAAGAAAGGCTCTTCTATGTTGCCATAACAAGGGCAAAGAATGAATTATACATTTTGAAACAACTGACTGGAACGACCAACCCTTATTTAAGGAATTCATTTTATTTTGTAAAAAAGGAAAACGATTTTATCAAAAAAATTCCTGAGGGAATGGTCAACCGTTTGAAAATCAATTATAAATAACGATAAATTATTTAAATTGTTATATTTAATTAATTTTTAATTAAGGTCTAATAATGTAAAATATCCACTGGCGTTTTCTTATTTTTTCAAATATACGAAAAATATATATATTTTACTAATATAAATTAAAATAAAGCAGAAGGAGGTGAACTCTCATTTTTGAGGGCACTTATTTAGTGGCTTCCCTTGAAATGAGAGAAATCTAAGTGCCAACGATTAATCAATTAATAAGATATGGAAGAAAATCTGTAAAGAAAAAGACCAAATCTCCTGCATTACGAGGTAACCCTCAAAAACGAGGTGTTTGTGTAAGGGTATCAACTATGACCCCGAAAAAACCTAATTCAGCTTTAAGAAAGATTGCAAGGGTTAAACTATCGAATGGAATTGAAGTAACTTGTTATATACCTGGAGAAGGTCATAACCTACAAGAACATTCTAACGTTTTGGTAAGAGGTGGAAGGGTAAAAGATTTACCTGGTGTAAGGTATAAGATAATCAGAGGAGCTTTGGATGCTGCTGGAGTTGAAGGTAGAAAACAAAGTAGAAGTAAATATGGTACCAAAAAACCAAAGGCTTAATAAGGAGGTTCTTTACTGAATGAGAAGAAGAACTGCTGAGAAAAGAAACATAGTTCCAGATCCCGTTTACGGAGATATTTTACTTTCTAAATTTATAAACAGGTTAATGTATGATGGGAAAAAATCTTTAGCTCAAAAAATAGTGTATTCTTCTTTGGAAAGATTGGCTGAAGCAACAAAAGAAGATCCAATAGAGGCTTTTCATAAAGCGATAGATAATGTTAAACCTGTGGTAGAAGTAAGATCAAGAAGGGTTGGGGGTTCAACATATCAAGTACCTTTTGAAGTACCTGAAAACAGAGCCACATCTTTAGCTATAAGATGGATAGTTACTTCTGCACAATCAAAAAAAGGAAGAGATATGATTAGTAAATTATCTCAAGAACTGATAGACGCGTACAACAATACGGGACCTGCCGTAAAAAAGAAAGAAGACGTTCACAGGATGGCTGAAGCGAATAGAGCTTTTGCACATTTCAGATGGTAGTATAGCAGTTTTAGGAGGGATTGTTTTGAAAGAAAGATTATACCCCATAGAAAAAATAAGAAATATAGGAATAGTTGCGCATATAGATGCAGGGAAAACAACTACTACCGAAAGAATTTTGTTTTATGCGGGGACAAAACACAAATTAGGGAATGTTGATGAAGGTACAACTGAAACAGATTGGATGGATCAAGAAAAAGAGAGAGGGATTACCATAACCTCCGCTGCAACGTCCGCCTTTTGGAAGGATCATAGGATAAATATAATTGATACACCAGGCCACGTTGATTTTACGGTTGAGGTGGAAAGATCATTACGTGTTTTAGATGGGGCGGTTGCCGTTTTTGACGCTCAAGTTGGAGTTGAACCACAATCTGAAACTGTTTGGCGGCAAGCTGACAGGTACAGAGTGCCGAGAATTGCTTTTATGAATAAAATGGATAAAATAGGAGCGAATTTTTTTAACGCTATACAAACAATGAAAGATAAGTTGGGTGCGAATCCTGTTGCTTTGCAAGTTCCAATAGGTTCTGAGTCGGATTTTGAAGGTGTAGTTGATTTACTAACTATGGAAGCACTTTATTGGAAAGATGAAAGTGGCCAAACAATCGAAAGAACCAGTATTCCAGATGATTTAATAGATTTTTGTGAATCGAAGAGAGAAGATTTAATTGCCGCAATTGCGGAGGTTGATGAAGATATAATGGAACTTTATATAGAAGAGGAAGAAATTCCCCTGGCTAAATTAAAAGAAGCGATAAGAAAAGCCACTATTCAAAACAAAATAGTACCTGTTTTTTGTGGAAGTGCTTTTAAAAACAAAGGTATACAACCCGTGTTGGATGGAGTTATCGATTATCTGCCGTCGCCATTAGATATGCCCCCTGTTAAGGCGTTTGATGAAAGGACGGGGGAATATGTAAAAGATATTCATCCTTCCAAAGACGAAGATTTTTTTGCGTTGGCTTTTAAAATAATGGCGGACCCTTTTATTGGTAAGTTGACTTTTGCTAGAGTTTATTCCGGTACTTTAAATAAGGGCAGCTACGTGGTCAATACAACTAAAAATAAGACAGAAAGGGTATCTAGACTTGTTTTTCTCCATGCTGACAAAAGGGAAGAAGTTGATTACATAAGGGCTGGAGACATTGTTGGATTAATTGGCTTAAAGGATACTTCTACAGGGGATACACTCTCAGATAAAGAATGTAATATAGTTCTAGAAAAACTTGAATTCCCAGAACCTGTTATTTCGGTCTCCATAGAACCTGAAACCAAAGATGATGAAGCAAAATTGGGTAAAGCCCTAAATGCATTAACAGAAGAAGACCCAAGTTTAAGAAGCTACGTCGACCACGATACTGGAGAAACCATATTATCTGGAATGGGAGAATTGCACTTAGAAATTATCATTGAGAGAATTAAAAGAGAATACAAGGTGAACGTTAAAGTAGGTCAGCCGCGTGTAGCATATAAAGAAACAATAAAACTTCCAGCCGAAGCTGAAGGTAAATATATAAGGCAAACTGGAGGTCGTGGGCAGTACGGACATGTTAAACTTAGAATTGAACCGCTGCCTTTGAATAGCGAAAAAGAATTCGAATTTGTTGATAAAATAGTGGGAGGAGTCATACCAAAAGAATATATACCAGCCATAGAGAATGGTGTTAAGGAAAGTATGCAAGATGGCGTCTTATTGGGATATCCAATGGTGGCTATTAAAGTGGAAGTTTTTGATGGTTCATACCATGAAGTTGACTCTTCAGAAATGGCCTTTAAAATAGCTGCATCTATGGCTTTTAAAGATGCAGTAAAGAGAGCCAAACCAGTTTTGTTAGAGCCTGTCATGAAAGTGGACGTTACAACTCCTGAAGAATACATGGGAGATATAATTGCCGATTTAAGCTCAAGAAGAGGAAGAGTAGAGAGTTTTGAAAACGTGGGAGGAACGAATACCAGAATAATACATGCCCATGTTCCATTATCAGAATTATTCGGATACGCCACAGTAATGAGATCTCTTTCGCAAGGAAGAGCAACCAGTTCGATTCAATTTTCTCATTATGAGGAGGTTCCGGAGCAAGTAACTCAAAAACTCTTAAGTAGAGAATAAGTTCAATAATAATTTATAAGGAGGAGATAGAACAATGGCTAAAGAGAAGTTTGTTAGGGAAAAGACACACATGAACGTAGGAACTATCGGTCATATTGACCACGGGAAAACAACTTTAACCGCCGCTATATCCAAGGCTTTATCTTACAAAGGCTGGGCAGATTTTACACCTTTTGACATGATAGATAAAGCTCCTGAAGAAAAAGCAAGGGGAATCACCATCAACGTTTCACACATTGAATATCAAACAGAAAAAAGGCATTATGCACATATAGATTGTCCAGGTCATGCGGACTACATAAAAAATATGATAACTGGGGCAGCTCAAATGGATGGAGCTATTTTGGTTGTAGCCGCAACTGATGGTGTTATGCCACAAACAAGGGAACATGTTTTGTTGGCAAGACAGGTTAACGTTCCTGCTATAGCTGTTTTTATAAACAAAGTTGACATGGTTGATGACGAAGAATTAATAGACTTAGTAGAAATGGAAGTTAGAGATCTCCTAAGTAGCTACGAATTTCCTGGAGATGAAGTCCCAGTTGTTAAAGGTTCTGCCCTAAAAGCATTGGAAGAAGACAGCCCAGACGGTCCTTGGACACAAAAGATATACGAACTTCTAGATGCGATTGATAATTACTTTCCAGATCCAGTCAGAGAAACTGATAAGCCTTTCTTAATGCCCATAGAAGATATTTTCAGCATTACTGGAAGGGGAACGGTTGTTACTGGAAGAATCGAAAGAGGTGTTGTTCACACTGGAGATCAAGTTGAAATAGTTGGTTTGAGCTATGAAACAAAAAAGACTGTTGTAACCGGTGTTGAGATGTTTAGAAAGATATTGGATGAAGGTGAAGCTGGAGACAACGTCGGATGTCTTTTAAGAGGTATAGAAAAAGATGAAGTAAAAAGAGGTCAAGTCCTCGCCGCTCCAGGTTCAATTACTCCTCACAAAAAATTCAAGGCTGAGGTAT
Source organism: Petrotoga miotherma DSM 10691 (assembly GCF_002895605.1). Taxonomy (GTDB): domain Bacteria; phylum Thermotogota; class Thermotogae; order Petrotogales; family Petrotogaceae; genus Petrotoga; species Petrotoga miotherma. The sequence continues at coordinate 43,541 of NZ_AZRM01000026.1, read as the reverse complement.
ACGTATTGAAAAAGGAAGAGGGAGGAAGACACACACCCTTTACCAAAGGTTACAGACCTCAGTTTTATATTAGAACAGCAGACGTTACAGGAACTCTTGTAGAATTTTCCAGCGGTGCAGAGATGGTAATGCCTGGTGACAATATCAATATGACAGTAGAACTGATTTACCCTGTAGCCCTTGAAGAAGGGATGAGATTCGCTATAAGAGAGGGTGGAAGGACAGTAGGAGCCGGTGTTGTTACAGAAATAATTGAATAATCAATTTGAATGTATTATTGTACGGGGAGCTTCAGCTCCCCTTACTAATGAGTTAAAAGGAGGCTTTTTAAAAAAATATGGCCAATAATAAGTACATAAAAATTAGATTGAAAGGATACGACCATAGATTACTAGATGAATCATCAAAAAAAATTATTGATGCCGTAAAAGATACCGAAGCTAAAGTTTCTGGTCCTATTCCATTACCAAATAAGAGAACTGTATATTCGGTAATAAGATCCCCACACAAATATTCATATTCAATGGAACAATTTGAAAAAGTTGTTCATAAAAGAGTTATATATATCTACAATGCTTCATCAGATACGGTTACTAAACTGTTGAAAGTCAATATTCCAGCAGGAGTATCTGTAGACATAAAGGCTTAATGCCATTGTAAATCTAAAAAAATTAAGACGGATATCATTCGGGCTCTGGAGGTGTGAAAATGAAGAGTATTTTAGGTAAAAAAGTTGCAATGACACGAATTTTTAAAGACGATAAAGCCATCCCGGTGACAGTTATCAAAGCTGGACCATGTGTGGTAGTTCAAAAGAAAACCGTAGAAACAGATGGATATAACGCTATACAGATAGGTTTTGAAGAGATACCGGAAAGAAAAGCAAACAAACCATTGATGGGTCACTTCAAAAAGGCACAAGTGCAACCCATGAGATATTTAAGGGAATTTAGAGTAGACAATGTCGATGATTACGAAATCGGTCAAAAAATTGATGTATCAATTTTTTCTGAAGGAGAAAAGATTGATTTAATAGGTAAATCAAAAGGCCGAGGATACTCAGGAGTTATGAAAAGATGGAACTTTTCAGGGGGAGAGAAAACTCACGGTTCAAAATTTCATAGAGATCTAGGATCAACAGGAAATGCATCCTATCCTTCTAAGGTATTCAAAGGGAAAAAAATGGCTGGTCAATACGGAAATGAAAGGGTAACCATTCAAAACTCAGAGGTAGTTTACATTGATGTACAAAACAATCTAATAGCGGTCAAAGGTGGAGTCCCAGGAGCGAGGGGCGGATTAGTAACAATAAGAGAAGCCGTTAAGGCTAAACGCCCAAAAATGAAGTAAGGAGGTCAATTAAAAAATGTCACAGATAGATGTATACAACATTAAAAATGAAAAAGTGGGAACGTTAGATATTAAAGATGAAATTTTTAATATCGACCCAAATATGGATGTACTATATAGATACGTGGATATGCAATTAACCAACAAAAGGGCAGGTACAGCTTCGACAAAAACTAGAAGTGAAGTCAGGGGAGGAGGCCGAAAACCGTGGCCTCAAAAGCATTTAGGTAGAGCAAGAGCCGGATCAATTAGATCTCCTATTTTCCGACACGGTGGAGTAGCTTTTGGACCAAAACCTAGGGAATTTCACAAAGATCTCAACAAAAAAATGAAAAGATTAGCATTAAAATCTGCATTGAGTGTCAGGTATAGAGAAAATAACTTAATTGTTTTGGATGATGTTAAATTTGAAAAACCTAGAACAAAAGATGTAAAAAATATTTTGACCCAATTTGGTATGGATGGTACAAAGGTCTTATTTTTATTTCCTTATAAGCAAGAACAATACGAAAACTTCAAATTGTCTGCAAGAAATTTACCAAAGGTGAAAGTAATTATTGCTGATAATCCTGGACAAAATAAAAAAAATGTGGATGGTTTGAATGTATTTGATTTAATAAACAATGAGAAAATTGTACTTACCAAAGAAATGGTGAATAAAATCGAGGAGGTGATCGGCTGATGGAGCTTCAAAAAGCGTACGATATTATTACTAGGCCGATCTTAACAGAAAAAACTTATTCTCTCATGCAAGAACGAAAATATACATTTGAAGTTGCGAAAGATGCTACCAAACCAGAAATAAAGGAAGCCATCGAAACAATATTTAAAGTCAAAGTAGAAAAGGTATACGTAATGAATATGAAACCAAAACCAAAAAGATTGGGAAGAAGTGAAGGATATACAAGAGGATGGAAAAAAGCTATAGTAAAATTAGGAGAAGGTTACGTAATAAGAGAATTACAAGGTAGTTTGTAGGAGAGGTGAATAAATAATGGCGTTAAAACAATACAAACCCGTGACACCGTCGCGAAGGTATATGTCAACTTCTGATTATTCAGAATTATCAAAAGTCAAACCTGAAAAAAGTTTGTTGGAACCTTTGAAAAAAACTGGTGGAAGGAACCATTACGGTCGAGTTACAATGAGACATCGTGGTGGAGGACATAAAAGAAAATACAGGGTAATCGACTTTAAAAGGAATAAAGCAAATATTCCTGCAAAAGTTGCCTCAATAGAATACGACCCCAACAGAAGTGCAAGGATAGCTCTATTAATATACGCCGATGGTGAAAAAAGGTATATATTATCTCCTAAGGGATTAAAGGTTGGAGAAACTGTAATAAGTGGGGCAAGTGCTGAAATCAAAGTTGGTAATTCCTTACCTTTGGAGAATATTCCTTTGGGTACGCTTGTGCACAACATAGAATTTGAACCAGGCAGAGGTGGAAAAATAGCAAAATCTGCAGGGACTTATGCTCAGTTAATGGCGAAAGAAGGTAAATATGCTCTTTTAAAAATGCCTTCTGGAGAATTGAGAAGGGTTCGCTTGAGTTGCATGGCTACCATCGGTGTCGTTAGCAACGAAGAGCATTCCAATGAGGTTTATGGTAAAGCAGGAAAAACCAGATGGTTAGGAAGAAAACCTAAGGTAAGAGGTATGGTACAAAATCCAGTAGACCATCCAATGGGTGGTGGAGAAGGTAGGAGCAAAGGTCACATTCCTAAATCCCCATGGGGGACTCCTGCTAAAGGATATAAAACAAGAAGAGGAAAAAAACAATCCGATAAATTTATTGTAAGAAGAAGAGGAAAGTAGGCACTAAACAGAAAGAGCAAGGAGGTGCAGTAGGTGGGAAGATCTTTAAAGAAAGGTCCATATGTTCATCCGAGTCTTATTAAAAAAATTAGAGAGATGAACGAAAAGGGTGAAAAAAAAGTCATTAAAACTTGGTCAAGAGCTTCAATGATCCTTCCAGAAATGGTTGGGCACACAATAGCAGTTCATAACGGAATGAAACACATACCGGTTTATATAACTGAACAAATGATCGGTCATAGATTAGGTGAATTTTCTCCAACCAGAAGGTTTGGAGGGCATCCGGACAAAAAAGCGGTTAAAGGAAAGTTAGAAAAGCAAGGTTGAGGAGGGTAGTTTATGGCTACTAATAATGTTTCCAGAGTTCAAGAAGATGGTAGAAAAGTAAAAAGGTCTGTTTATCATAGATTGAGAAAAGAAAAAGAAGCTGCTGAACCAATTGTTGAAGCTAGGGCAGTTACAAAGTATGTAAGAATATCACCAAAAAAAGTTAGATCCATGGCCAACTCAATAAGAAATAAAGATATAAGTGAAGCACTTCAAATACTCACTTTCAGTCCAAAAAAATCAGCACGTATACTATACAAAACTTTGATGTCCGCGATAGCCAACGCCGAGAATAATTTTGGGTTGAACGCTGAAAATCTTTATGTTTCTGAAATAATGGTGAATGAAGGCCCTAGACTAAAAAGACTATGGCCAAGGTCTCATGGAAGAGCAGATATTCTTCAAAAAAGAATGAGCCATATTTATATAACCGTGAGAGACAAAAGTGCCGATAAATAAAGTGAGGTGAATTAAGTGGGATCAAAAGTGCATCCAAACGGCTTCAGGCTTGGAAACAATAAAAATTGGAAATCTGTATGGTTTAACGAAAAGAATTATTCTGATTATTTACATGAAGATGAAAAGATAAGAAATTATCTAAAATCAAATTACGAAGCTGCCGGAATTTCAGATATATTAATTGAAAGACCCAGCGATTCGTTAATAAGAATAGATATCTATGGTGCAAGACTAGGGATTTTGATCGGACGAAAAGGTTCAGAGATAAAAAAAATTAGAGATGATTTGAAAAACATAGTGGGCGATAAAAATGTTAAGGTCTACGCTCAAGAAGTAAAAAATCCTTACGTTGATGCTCAACTCATAGCTGAAGATGTATCGGGTCAACTTCAAAGAAGGGTTTCGCACAAAGTTGCCATGAAAAGAGCTATAAGCAACGCCATGAGAAGAGGCGCTAAAGGCGTGAAAATTATGGTTTCTGGCAGGCTTGGTGGTGCTGAAATAGCAAGAACAGAATGGTATATGGAAGGAAGATTACCTCTTCAAACCTTAAGATCAAACATAGATTACGCTATCGTTCATTCTCAAACTAAATACGGCACCATAGGAATAAAGGTATGGGTCTATCATGGAGATACGATAATTCAATAATGTTTCCAAATGGATGGGCTACCAGATGAAGAGGCAAAGTCTTCTGCTCATCCTAAAAGGTAAGGAGCGGAGTGAAGATATCTTTCCCCATCCTTATGGATGGAGCTACGAAATGAAGGGACAAAATATTGTGTTCTTCCTTAGGGTGGGGAGCGGGGCAAAGGGGCGCTAAAGCATGCTAAAGATCGTAGAAATGGTAAAAAAGGAGGAAATCCTAAATGTTAATGCCTAAAAGAGTGAAATACAGAAAACAACAACGCGGAACAGTCAAAGGAATGACAAAAGGTGCTAGTTTGGTACATTTTGGTGACTGGGGATTAAAAGCGATGGAAAGTTCATGGATAACCGCTCAACAGATAGAAGCATGTAGGTTATCTATGGTTAGAACCTTAAAAAGAACAGGAAATATTTGGATTAACGTTTTTCCAGATAAACCAGTAACTTCCAAAGGTATTGGAACAAGGCAAGGAAAAGGTAAAGGTGATGTAGAAGGTTGGGTAGCGGTTGTAAAGAAGGGAAGGGTAATGTTTGAGATAGGTGGAGTCGATGAAGCAACTGCCAAAAGGGCCTTAGAGTATGCCGCCTCCAAGCTACCGATAAGGACTAAGATAGTTCAAAGATATGAAATAGGAGGGGAGCTCTGATGAGAATAACTGAGATGAGAGAATTAACAGACGAAGAGCTCAATGAAGAATTAAACAATTTAAAGGAAAAATTATTTCAATTGAGGTTTCAACTTGAACTTGGACAACTAAAAAATTCTTCAAGTATCAAGCAAGTAAAGAAAGATATAGCTCGAATAAAGACCATCCTCAAAGAAAGGGAACTCGGAATAAGGAGGTAAATTTCATGTCTAAAAAGATAATAACGGGAAAAGTTGTCAGCAATGCGATGGACAAAACGATAACGGTAGAAACAGACAGACTTACCAAACATCCCAAATACCACAAATTTGTTAAAAAAACCAGAAGATACCATGCACATGACGAAAATAACGAATGTGAGATCGGTGATATTGTTGAAATAGAAGAATCTAGAAAGCTTTCCAAAACAAAGGCTTTTGTTTTAAAAAGAATTGTGAGAAAAAATATTTTATCGGAAGAAGTTGAAACACCCGAGTCAGTTGAAGAAGAAGTACAAGAAGCCTTTGGAGGTGAGGTTGATGGTACAACTAGAGAGTAAAGTTAGAGTCGCTGATAACTCTGGAGCAAAAGTTTTAAGAGTTATTAAAGTACTCGGAGGATTTCATAAATCAAAAGGAACCGTTGGAGACACCGTTGTTTGCTCCGTTAGGGAAGCCATACCTCACACAGATTTGAAAAAAGGTCAAGTAGTTCAAGCTGTAATTGTCAGAACAAAAAAAGAGATAAAAAGAAAAGATGGATCTTATATTCGATTCGATGACAATGCTGCTGTGCTGGTGGATAAAAATAAGTTGCCTTTAGGTACCAGGGTTTTTGGCCCGGTAGCCAGAGAAGTGCGGGAAAAAGGCTATGCGAAAATAGCATCGTTAGCAAAAGAAGTTTGGTGAGGTGAAAATATGTATAAAATAAAAAGAGATGACACTGTAATAGTAATTTCTGGAAAAGATAAAGGAAAAAGAAGCAAAGTTTTAAGGGTTATACCAAAGGATAAAAAAGTTATTGTAGATAATGTAAACGTCGTCAAGAAACATCAAAGGCCCACTCAAAAGATGAGGGAAGGGGGAATTATCGAGCAACCCAGTCCTATTGATATTTCAAACGTTATGTTAGTTTGTCCAAATTGTGATCAAAAAACAAGAGTGGGATTTAAATTTCTTGAAGATGGAAGTAAAGTAAGATATTGCAAAAAATGTGGTGAAATAGTAGAGAAGTCTTAATTCATTCAAATTTTGAAAACTTGTAAAAATCAAGTAGGTAAGGTAAGAAGCAAAAAGGAGGACTATCAATGGAGAAAGTTCAGTATATACCTCTGAAAGACAGGTACAAAGAAGTAGTAATTCCCTCTATGATGAAAGAATTTAACTACAAAAACGAATTACAAGTCCCAAAACTTGTGAAGATAGTTGTTAATATGGGAGTTGGAGAAGGCTCTAGGAACAGAGCTGTTGTTGAAAAACATGCTCAAGAGTTAACAAAGATAGTCGGGCAAAAAGCCTTAATAACCAGGGCAAAGAAAAGTGTTGCCAATTTTAAGGTTAGAGAAGGGATGCCAATAGGGGTAAAAGTAACTTTGAGAGGATGGAAAATGTATAATTTCTTGTATAAATTAAACCATGTTGTATTACCAAAATTGAGGGACTTTAGAGGATTGCCATCTGATTCTTTTGATGGGAGAGGCAATTATACCTTTGGAATTCCTGAACAACTAATTTTCCCAGAAATTAAGCCTGATGACATAAATAGAGTTCAAGGAATGGATATAACAATCGTTACCACAGCTAAAACTGATGAGGAAGCAAGGAAACTGTTAGAATATTTTGGTTTCCCATTACAAAAATCATGAATGGAGGTTGTAATTAATGGCGAGAAAGGCGCTTATAGAAAAATCCAAAAGAACCCAAAAGTATAAAACAAGAGAGTACTCACGATGCAAAGTTTGTGGCAGATCAAGAGCTGTTTATAGAGAATTCGGTTTATGCAGAATATGTTTCAGAGAAAAGGCTCTAGAAGGTAAACTTCCTGGAGTTAAGAAGGCTAGCTGGTAAGGAGGGAAAAACGAATGTGGAGCGATCCGGTAGCTGATATGCTAACCAGAATAAGGAATGCCAATTCGGTGTTCAAGGAAAGTGTTGAAATACCTGCTTCAAACTTAAAAAGAGACATTTTAGAAATAATGAAAAAAGAAGGATTTATCAATGATTATAAATTCATAGACGATGGTAAACAAGGAATACTCAAAGTCTATTTAAAGTACAAAGGTACCAGAAGGGATAAAAAACCTATAATGGAAGGAATCATAAAGGTTTCAAAAAGCGGAAGAAGAGTATATGTTAATACCCGTAACATACCAAAAGTAAAAGGTGGATTAGGTATAGCTATACTCTCAACGTCCTTAGGAGTAATGACCGATAAAGAAGCTAGAGAGAAAAAAGTTGGTGGAGAAGTAATCTGTTATGTATGGTGAGGAGGTGCCTAGATGCCACAATCGAGAATAGCTGATAAACCAACAATTATTCCTGATGGTTTAGAATTATTAGTGGATGGACAAACAATAAAAATCAAAGGTAAAAAAGGTGAATTAAGTCTAAATTTACCCGAATATTTGGAAGTTTACACAGATAACAACGAATTAATGATTAAATCAAAAGAAGGCGTAGTTAAAAGAGGTTCTGACGAGAAGCGATTAAAAGCGCTCAGAGGTACGTTCACCTCTCACGTGAGAAACATGATTAAAGGTGTAACTGAAGGATACCAAAAAGAATTGGAGATTACTGGTATTGGATACAGGGCGCAACTTCAAGGTAAAAATTTAGTCTTGAATATTGGTTATTCAAACCCAGTAGAATTTCCAGTTCCTGAAGGAATAACAATAGAGGTTCCACAACCTACAAGAGTAGTTGTTAAAGGTATAGATAAATACAAAGTCGGAGAAGTCGCTGCAAGAATAAGAAGCTTGAGAAAAGTTAACGTATACAGTGGTAAAGGTATAAAATACGTTGGAGAAAGTGTTTTAAGAAAAGAAGGAAAGAAAGTTTAAAACATTTCCGCAAAGGAGGTCCCTTTTAAATTGATAAAACAATTAGACAAAAAAGCCCTTAGACGAAAAAGGCATTTAAGAGTAAGAAAAAAAGTAAGAGGAACACGAGAAAAACCAAGACTAACAGTTTTTAAAAGTCAAAAGCATATATACGCTCAAATTATAGACGATACCAAAGGTGTCACATTGGTGTCCGCTTCGACAACCCAAAAACAATTGAAAGAAAAATTAGAAAAAACATGGGATGAAAACGCCGCAAAAGAAGTAGGGAAACTTATAGCTGAAAAAGCCAAAGAAAAAGGTATAACAGAAATAGTTTTTGATAGAAGCGGTTACAAATACCACGGAAAAGTAAAAGCTCTTGCTGAAGCAGCAAGAGAAACGGGCTTAAAGTTTTAGGAGGTGTTGGTAATTTATGCCGAACGATCAGAAAGTAAAAGCTACTGATGCTGCAAATGAATTAGAAGAACGAGTAATCGAAATTCGAAGAGTTAGCAAAGTAACTAAAGGTGGAAAAACCATTTCGTTTCGTGCGGTTTCTGTAGTAGGTAATCGAAATGGTAAAGTAGGATTAGGAATTGGGAATGCCAGGGAAGTCCCACAAGCCATCAGAAAATCAATTGAAAATGCAAAGAACAATTTAATAGAAGTTCCCGTTAGAAATGGAACCATTCCTTATGAAACAATCGGAAAACAAGATGCTTCTACCGTATTACTGTTCCCAGCAGGTCCAGGTACTGGCGTTATAGCCAGTTCAGCTGTAAGAGCTGTTGTTGAATTAGCAGGAATAGATAATATTCTCAGTAAATCTATTAGTTCAACAAACGTATTAAATTTAGCTAAAGCCACTTACAATGGATTAAAAAAGCTGAGATCTCCTCAAGAAATTGCAAAGTTAAGAGATCTAACTGTGAAACAAGTATTTTTTGGTGCACACGAGGGGGTATGAGCGATGTCAAGCCTAAAAATAAAGTTAGTAAGAGGAAGAGCGGGGAAGAACAAAAGACAATTAGCTACTCTCGATGCTTTAGATTTAACTAGAAAAGATAAAGTAGTAATAAAACCTGACAATCCGCAAATTAGAGGAATGATAAAGACCGTACATCACTTAGTTGAGTGGGAAGAAATCGATTCTTAATAAAACAAACCGTAAATAAGGAGGCTATATACATGCCACTTAAAATAGAAGATCTAAAACCTACACCAGGATCAAGGAAACCCAAAAAAAGGTTAGGAAGAGGAATAGGCTCAGGATTAGGAAAAACATCTGGAAAAGGGCACAAAGGTCAAAAGGCTAGAGGAAGAGGTAAAATAAGCAAAATCTTTGAAGGTGGACAAACAAACATTATTAGAAGAACTCCAAAATTTGGATTCTCTAATAAACCATTCAAAAAAGTATATTCTGTTGTAAACGTAGAAACATTAGAAAAGTATTTCTCAGAAAATGAAGAAGTCACTCCAGATATACTTCTAGAAAAGAAAGTAATAAAAAAATTGAACGATGGAGTAAAAATATTAGGAAAAGGAGAAATATCAAAACCTCTTGTTGTCAAAGCTAACCTTTTCTCTCAAACTGCTAGAGAGAAAATTGAAGCTGTTGGCGGGAAAATAGAGGTGATTGAATAACATGTTCAAAGCCTTTAGGAACGTTTTTAGAATTCCTGAATTAAGGGATAGAGTTATATTCACCTTTTTAGCGTTGATAGGGTTTAGGATAGGTATTTACATCCCCATACCGGGAATAAATGTTGAGGCGTGGCAAGCTGCTTTAAGTGGAGCTTCTCAAGGAGCGGCTGGAGGATTCATCGGTTTTTTTGACGTTTTTGCTGGGGGAGCATTAAGCAATTTATCCATATTTGTTCTCTCAGTAACACCCTATATTACAGCTTCGATCATTTTTCAACTTCTCTCTTCTATAATACCTAGTTTAAAAGAGATGTTGAGAGAAGGTGAAAGTGGGAGAAAAAAATTCGCTCATTATACTAGGATGTTAACCTTAGTATTAGCTTTCGGACAAGGTTTACTAATGTCCATAGCTGCCAACAATTACAGATCCCCCAACCTATCACCAGTTCTCTTTGTAACTTTAGCAACCGTTTCTATAGCAGCAGGAACGATGTTTTTACTATGGATAGGTGAATTAATCACCGAAAAAGGAATAGGAAACGGAGTATCTGTTTTAATATTTGCTGGTATAGTATCTAGGTATCCTACATATGCAGCAGAAGCTCTCATAGGTTTAACTCCATTAGAATGGATACTGTTAGCGGCTGTTGCTATATTTATAGTAATAGCTGTGGTAGCGGTTCAAACCTCTGAAAGAAGGATTAATATACAATATGCAAAAAGAGTAATCGGAACAAAAATTTATGGAGGTTCCTCGACATATTTACCTATTAAGGTAAATGGTGGAGGGGTAATTCCAATAATCTTTGCCTCCGCTATTATGACTCTACCCAGTACGATCGCTGGGGTAACAAACACTACCGTAGACGATAGACTATTTGCCATAGGTGCTCCGCTTTACCTTGTGTTGTATGGTTTGTTGGTTTTCTTCTTTACATACTTCTACAGTTCTGTTGTTATGGATCCAAACGACGTAGCAGATAATATTCGAAATTATGGCGGGTTCATACCAGGTTTAAGACCAGGAAAACCGACTGTTAATTACATCACTTCAGTTATGACGAGGGTAACATTCATAGGAGCGATCTTTTTGGTAGTAATCGCTTTGGTCCCCTACTTTATCAGAGGTGCTTCAGGGATGCAGCAAATTTGGATAGGTGGTACCAGTACCCTAATAGCAGTGGGAGTTGCTTTAGACATAGTTCAACAGATGGAGCAACACATGATAGTTAGACAGTATGAAGGCTTTATGAAAAAAGGAAGGCTACGAGGAAGGAGATGAATTTTCGTTGAGACTTTTATTTTTCGGACCCCCTGGTGCAGGTAAAGGGACTCAAGCCAAAAAGGTAGCCAAGGAGTTTGATGTTGTACACATATCCACCGGAGATATTTTAAGAGATGCTGTTAGCAAAGGTACAGAATTAGGTAAAAAGGCTAAAGCAATTATGGATCGTGGAGAATTAGTTTCAGATGAAATAATGAACAGTTTGGTAAAAGAAAAACTGGAAGAATTAGATTCTTTTATACTTGACGGTTATCCTAGAACTTTAGACCAAGCAAAATTTTTAGATCAGGCAACAAAAGAGTTGAAAAAAGAAATAGATGCGGCAGTACTAATCGATGTTTCTGAAGAGGAAATAGTAAAAAGGATAAGTAATAGAAGAGTTTGCCCAAACTGTGGAAAAGTATATAATTTAATCACACTTAAACCAAAAGAAGACGAAAAATGTGATGTATGTGGTACAAAATTAATTCAAAGAGACGACGACAAAGAAGATGTAGTCAGAGAAAGATACAAAGTATATAAGAAAAATACCGAGCCCGTAATAGAATATTATAGAAAAAATAACAAAATAATTACAATAGACGGTGCTCAAGATGTTGAAGACGTTACAAAAGAATTGTTTAATATACTAAGGAGTTTTAACAAATAATGATAATAATTAAGACTGATCAAGAAATAGAAATGATGAGACGGGCTGGAAAAAAGCTTGCCCGTCTTCTTGACGCTTTACTTCCGGAAATAGTGAAAGAAGGCGTTAACGGAGAAGATATTGAAAAATATGTTTTAGCATACATGGAAAAGGAAGATGCTATACCCACTTTCAAAGGTTATAGTGGTTACAAATATGCCATCAACTTTTCTGTAAATGAAGAAGTTGTTCATGGATTTCCATTGAGAAGTAAAGTTTTAAAAAATGGTGATGTTGTATCCGTAGATTGTGGTTTAACTTACAAAGGATACATAGCAGATTCTGCCAGGACCTACATAATAGGACAAGTTTCTGAAAGGGAAAAAGAATTGGTTGAAGCGACCAAAGAATCTTTGTATATGGGTATAAAAAAAGCTGTAGTTGGTAATACAATTGGTGATATTGGTTACGAAGTTCAAACTTATATTGAAAGTAAAGGTTTTTCTGTAATAAGGGAATACGTAGGTCACGGCGTAGGAAGGAAATTACATGAAGATCCTCAAATTCCAAATTATGGAAGACAAGATAGAGGCCCAAAAATAAGAAAAAACATGACAATTGCTATAGAACCAATGGTATCTATGGGAAGTTACGAAGTGGATATTTTAGAAGATGGTTGGACAGCGGTAACCAGAGATAGATCGAAAGCAGCGCATTTTGAACATACAATTGCCGTGACAGAAAATGGCCCAGAAATACTAACGCAACTATAATTTAAGGGTTTATTTTTAGGGTCACGGGGGAACCCTCCTCCATCCCTTTTTCCTTATGGGCGGACAGCGATGTGGAAATGGATAAAAATTCTTTTATCCTTATGAGTAAGTTGAGGGGTTTAAGGGACCGCAGGTCCTTTCCTAAGAAGGGTGGGGTGCGGGGCGAAGGGGCGCAAATAAGGACTAAGCGCAGCTTACATAAAAAGTTCTAAAAATCATTTTCCAAAATTAAGTATCTGGTTTTAAAAGGGTCACAGGGCGGAGCACTGTTTGCTGTAGTATGCAAACTATGTTTTTAAGTTGATTTTGATTTTGAACTTGGGATCTTAAAGGGTTTACCCTTTTGCAGCCTTGTGCAAAAAACTTTTTTTAAACAAACACAGATTTTGGGGTTTTTAAGGGGCAAGCCCCTTAACGTATGGGTCTAAGGGACCGCAGGTCCCTCTTCCACAGGGGGGGCAGCGGGGGAAGGGCGCTAAATCGTATTTTAGAGTTACTAATGACAGAAAAAAATCCCTGAAAAAGGAGGGATTGTATTGGCTAAAAAAGACGTCGTTGTTATGCAAGGATACATCATTGAAGCTTTACCTAATGCAAATTTTAAAGTTAAATTAGATAATGGGCATGAAATATTAGCCCATATTTCTGGGCGAATGAGAAAAAATTTTATCAAAATACTTCCAGGAGACCGAGTCACTGTGGAAGTCTCCGTTTACGATTTAAACAAAGGAAGAATAGTGAAAAGGGAAAAAGGCAACAAAAATTAAAAAATAGATCAATACAGAGAATGAGAATCAAGAAGGAGGAAATAAATTATGAAGGTGAAGGCTTCTGTAAAAAAACGATGTGAGCACTGTAAAATAGTAAAAAGAGGCGGAAAAGTTTGGGTTGTATGTTCAAAAAATCCAAAACACAAGCAAAGACAAGGATAATAAGATAATAAGAATTTCTTTAAGAGGAGGATAAAAGGATGGCGCGTATTTTAGGTGTTGAAGTACCAGATAATAAAGCGTTATTTGTAGGATTAACATATATTTATGGAATAGGTAGAAAAACAGCACTTGATATATTAAATAACTTAGAAATAGACCCTAACAAAAGAGCAAAAGAACTAACCGACGATGAAATTTCAAAGCTAACTCACCACATAAACGAAAATTATAAAGTTGAAGGTGAACTAAGGCAAGAGGTTAATAAAAATATCAGACGTTTGATAGACATTGGTAGTTACAGGGGGAAAAGACATAAAGCGGGGTTACCTGTAAGAGGTCAGAAAACCCACTCCAACGCAAGAACCAGAAAGGGACCAAGACTAACCAAGATCAAAAAAAGATAAAGCTAACTGAGCTTCTCATCATCCTTAAGGCTAAGTTGTGGGGTTTAAGGGATCGCAGACCCTTTCCATAGAAGGGTGGGGAGTTAAAAAGTCTTTTATCCTTATAAGTTGTGGGTTTTAAGGGACCGCATGTCCCTCTTCCACATGGGTGGGAAGCTATGTAAATGGATAAAAATTACTTTAACCTTATGGGTGGGGAGCGGGGCGAAGGGGCGCTAACACAAGTTTTAGCGTTTCTAAAGAGAGTAATAAATCAAATTTTTAAGGAGGCTTTTAAATAAATGGCAAAAAAAGGAGTAAAGCAAAGAACCAAAAAAAAGAAAGCTGCTCCCGAAAAAGCAGCTGTGCACATTCATTCAACCTTCAACAACACAATCGTTACATTAACAGATACTGAAGGTAGGCCAATAATATGGTCTAGTGGCGGAAATGTTGGATTTAAAGGAGCCAAAAAAGGGACTCCATTCTCAGCTCAAATGGCCTCAGATAAAGTTGCAAAAGAAGCTCTAAATCTGGGGGTAAAAAGGGTCGATGTATATGTTAAAGGGCCAGGTTCTGGAAGAGAATCCGCTATTAGGGCTTTACAGGCTGCAGGTCTAAATGTAGAAAGTATAAAAGATGTCACCCCTATACCTCACAACGGTTGTAGGCCAAAAAAGAAAAGATTCTAATTAAGGAGGGAAAGAATTAATGGCGAGGTACATAGGACCACTCGAAAAATTATCTCGACGCGAAGGAATAAACCTTTATTTAAAAGGGAAAAGAAGCTACACTGAGAAATCAGCCCTTAGAAAAAGAAATTACATTCCGGGACAACACGGAAGACAAAAACAAAAATTGACTCAATACGCTATGCAATTAAGATCAAAACAAGCCTTAAAAAGAATGTACGGCTTAATGGAGAAACAATTCAGAAATACTTTTGAAGAAGCGGAAAGATCCCCAAGCGGAGAAACTGGAGAAGTTTTGATGCAACTCTTAGAAAGAAGGTTAGATTCTGTAGTTTATCAAATGGGTTTCGCACCAAACAGAAGAACGGCAAGGCAAATAGTAACTCATGGACATATATTAGTTAACGGAAAGAAAGTAAATATTCCATCTTACAGAGTTAAAGTAGGGGATGTAATAGAAGTTAAGGAAAAAAGTCGCAACATACAACAAGTACGAGAAGGATTAGAATTAGTGCAAGAAGGATATAGAAATATTCCCAATTGGGTAAACGTGGAATTTGAAAATTATAGGGGAACTTTCGAAAGACTACCAAATATTGATGAAATGGATGTTCCTGTACCTTTGATTAACATCATAGAGCTTTACTCTAAGTAAAAAGTATTATTTATTTGAAACACAAAATATCACCTCGCTCATAAGGGGCAGGAAAGGAGGTGTGCTCTGATTCCCCAATAAGGATCAGAGAAAATATGGAGATATTAATAAAACCTGAAAAATTTAGGATAGTTGAAAAGGAAGAGCAAGATGAATATAACTACTCAAAATACGAATTGTTTCCTCTGGAAAAAGGATATGCTATAACTTTAGGTAATGCTTTAAGAAGGGTGTTGTTATCGTCCATTCCATCTTTGGCTATAACCGGGTTACGTATCCCAGGAAAATTACATGAATATGACACAATAGAGGGTATAAAAGAAGACATCATTGAAATAACTTTAAACTTAAAAAAGGTTCAATTAAAGGTTGACGACATTGAAAGTCTCAACGAGATAGATTACCCAATTTTATTAAGCTTGAGGAAGAAATACAAAGCAGGTCAAGTCATAAAAAGTGGCGACATAAAAACTCCGGCAGGAGTAGAAATAGCCAACCCAAATTTTGTTATAGCCCATGTAAATAAAGATATGGAAGTAGACTTTGAATTGTACGCTCAAGCAGGGAAAGGTTTCATTCCTGCCCAAGAATTGACATTTCAAAGTGATATTGAATACATATTCATAGATGGGGTGTTCAGTCCCGTTCTTAAAGTTAACTATTTAACCGAAAATATCCGTGTGGGAAGAAGAACTGACTACGATAAGCTAATACTTGAAATTTGGACGAAAAAAAACATAACACCCACCGAAGCTTTGAAAGAAGCAACAAAAATTTTAATGGAACATTTTGATTTCATTTCCAAACTTTGGGAAAAAGAAGGAGAAGAGGGCGCTATAGAACAAATGGAAGTTTCAGTTGAAAGAGAGGAAGAAGAAGAGGAAGAAGCGGAAGAAAATATTTTTGGGTTGCCAAAAGATTTAGTGGAAACTCAGATTGATTCTTTGGATTTAACGAAAAGAGCTAAAAACTGTTTAAAAAGAGAAAAAATAGACACCATTGGAGAACTATTAAAAAGAAGACCTGCTGACCTTCTTAAAATCAAAAACTTTGGAAGAAAATCTTTAGACGAGATAAAAAAAGAGCTAAGTGAGAAATTTGATATAGATTACGAAAAATTACACCAAGAAGAAAGGGGGAACACCTTCGATGAGGCATAGAGTCAAAACTAAAAAATTAAATAGATATGCTTCCCATAGAAAAGCGTTGTTGAACAATTTGGCTAGAAGTGTATTTGAATCTGAAAGTATAATCACTACTACCGCAAAAGCAAAAGCCGTAAGGCCCCTTGTTGAAAGAATAATCACCAAAGCCAAGGAAGCTAATTCGACTGATCTCCCAGAAAGGAGAGTAGCTTTAAACAGGGATATAAACAAACACTTCAACGACAGAAAACTAGTCTACAAAATAGTACATGAGATCGCACCCCGATACGAAAATAGAAACGGTGGTTACACAAGAATATTAAAAATCGGTTATAGAAAAGGTGACGCTTCAGAATTATCTATACTCCAATTACTTCCGAAAGAAGAATAACTTAAACAATGACGCCCAGAACGGGCGTCATTGTTTAATATATCAGTAGGACTATAAGCCGGATTCTGTCAAGTTGACCATTAATCTACGCGGTCTACCCAGAAGGCGGACACTCAAGTCTCTCGGCGGGCCACCTCTGGCCTTCTTGCTTGACCTTGCTCAAGATAGAGGTTACCAAGCTGCCAGATCGCTCTGACACTGGTGAGCTCTTACCTCACCGTTCCACCCTTGCCTTTCGGCGGTCTTCTTTTCTATGGCCCTATTCAGGGATCACTCCCTCTGGTTGTTAACCAGTATCTTGCCCTTAGAGTCCGGACTTTCCTCAAAATAGGCCAAGTATGCCTACTCGCGATCAACCGTCCTACTTCAATTATTCAAATAATTAAAATATTTACCTTGATAGGAACCCCTCTCTCTCATCGTATTTTCAATTAAGTTTAAAATCTTTATTTTAGAAATCCCCCAATTGCCATGTAACGTTCCAATTTTTGGAGGATCGGCAACTAACCTATGGATCACGATCTTTGGATCCAAGTATTCCAAGAAAGTAATTGCCCTTTCTACAAAATCATCCAACGTCAAAGGTACAAATTCTCCACTTTTATACAAATCCGCAAGTTTTGTATTCTCAACGATATACAAAGAATGCAATTTTACTCCGTCAACCTTCAACGCTGAACTAACCTTAGCCATCTCTTTCACATCTTCTAATGTATCACAAGGAAAATCTATTATATAATGCAGGATAACCTCAAATCCCGCTTTTTTTAACCTATTTACAGAATCTATAACTTCTGCTAAAGAATGCCCTCTGTTCATATACTTTAACGTATTGGGGTTAATACTCTCAACACCGAGCTCAACGTAAACATCAACTTTATCTTTAAAAGTATTTAAAAGCGTTATTACCTCATCCGGGACACAATCCGGGCGGGTCGATACATCCAAACCTACTATTCTATCGTCTATTAAACTACTTTCATACTTTTCTTTCAATTCATCAACAGGGGCATAAGTATTGGTGTTTGCTTGAAAATAAGCCAGGAATTTATTAGCTTTTTTCTCGTATCTATTAATCATTTCCTTAACCTGTTCTTCAATACTTACCTTAGGCTTAAAAGCTGCAAAACCGCTACCTGTTAAATCGCAATAAATGCAACCACCCTTACCTCTTTCACCTGTTTTATTTGGACAAGTGAATCCAGCGTTGATTGGTAACCGTTGCACCCTTTCACCGTATCTATTCTTAAAATACTCACTCAACCTATTATACAAATCCAACAAAATCACCATCTATTCAATTGAAGTTTCAGGTCGTTTATCACGCTTCTTTTTGGTCCATAAATAACAAAAAATAAGTTGTTTACTCCCCTATACCATGCACTAATTTGCATCTTCATATATTCATCGTTGTACTCGCCATATATAAAAGGAATAGCCGAAAAACTAGCGGCTAAGCCATCAGAATAATCACTCACAAAGGTATACCAAAAATTCAACAAAGTAAATGGATTCTTGAAATGAACGACGTGAACTTCGTACAAACCGCCATTCTTTTTGAAGTTCATCTCCAAATGTTCGCCAGTGTCTGGGACCGTTGTGTTTATTATAGTCCCGTTTCTAGTGACTATCCTACTTATCTCCTCATAGCCTGTAGGAGAAAACTCTATGTAATCATCGATGGGTTTAGATATCCCTATCGTCGTTATAGCTATCAGAATGATCGCTATTATTGTACTTATCTTCGATTCTTTGGTAAAATTTATGGAATTTCTCATATATTTGCTCCTTTTCTTCTTTTAAAGTTAAAAATTCTCCATCGTAGTACAAGAATTTGCCTGCTACCATCGTTGCAAAAACGTTCTTAGGATTTGCAGAATAAACTATATGAGACTTTAACCTTGACAAATCATTAGGGAAAAACTCAAAAGAATCCATATCTAAAACAATCAAATCTGCTTTGAACTCAGGTTCTAACCTTCCAATGTTTGTTTCTAAGGCAAAACCTCCGTTTTCCCAGCTCATCCTTAAAATCTGTTCGACTGAAAATCTATCGGGACCGTACTTGAATTTCTGCAATATACCTCCAAACTTCATCTCGTTGAAAAAATTCAAAGAGTTGTTGCTTGCACAACCATCCGTACCAAAAGTTATGTTTATATTTTTATCGAACATATCCACTATGGGGGCTATCCCATTGCCCAACTTCATATTACTAATCGGGTTATAAGCCACATTCACTTCTTTCCTTGAAAGAACCTCTATATCTTTTTCATCCACATGGACACAGTGTGCCGCTATCGTAGGAAGATCGAACAAACCCGTATTTTCAACATCTAAAAGATTGTACTGATTTCTTTCATTTGCTGATTCTAACAAATGAATCTGAATGTGAGTGTTGTACTTTTTCGCGATCTCAGCTACTTCTTGCAATTTATCCATTGGAACGGTGTAAGGGGCATGAGGCCCAAAGCCTATATAAATTCTATTGTCTAAGCCATTGTATTTTTCATACGTTTCGATATTTTCTTTTATCCTTCTATTCCAACCCTCATCTGTATCAAAAGAGAGCCCTCTTGATATGTATGCCCTAATTCCTAAATCGTATGAAGCTTTAGCTATCTCATCAGTAAACATATACATATCAACAAAAGTTGTTATTCCGTTGGAAATCATTTCTAACATAGAAACTAAGGCACCGTAGTAAGCCATTTCACTTTCCAAAAAATCCTCTCTTGGCAGCATCTCTTTGAACAACCAATCGTTAAGCGATAAATCATCGGCTATACCTCTAAAATAAGACATTACTGAATGGCTATGGGTGTTAATAAATCCAGGGACGATCAGCTTACCAGTTAGATCGTACTCGTCCACATCTCCCAAATCCATCTCGGTTGAATCACCTGGTGCAAGTAAATCTTCGATCTCATCACCGTCTATTAATATATCAAATTTTTCTACATCATCATCAGCACTTATCAAAACATACGCATTCTTCAAAAGCTTTTTAGACATATCTACAACTCCTTTGGTTGTTTTCAATGAATATTATACTGTGAACTACCATTGAGCTAAAGATTCAATAGCTTCCTAATTCATCAACCATTGCGGAAAAACACCCTAGAAGGGATCTAAGGATGCCCGTCTTACACAGTCTCCAAAGGCTTTACTTCCCCCAGTTCCTGGGGTAGAGTCAGTTTATACAGTGACTAACTGTTTCCTTATGTGCCATAAGGCTGTGTGGAAAATGCCTGTTTTAATCCAAACTGCCTAATATTAACGGCAGCATTTACATCTCTATCATGTTTAGTTCCACATTCAGGACATACCCATTCCCTATCAGAGAGTTTTAAACCTTCGTTCTTATACCCACATACACTACAAACCTTAGACGAAGGTTCGAACATTCCTATCTCGATTACCTTTTTACCTAATCTCTCTGCTTTGTATTTTAGAAATGTTTTGAATTGGTACCATCCTGAATCTGAAATACTTTTAGCTAAGTGATGATTCTTTAACATGCCTCTTATATTGAGAGTTTCCACAACGAAGACATCAGCTTGGTTCTCACTGATTTCTTTCGTTAGTTTATGTAGAAAATCCTCTCGGGTATTTTTTATTTTCTCATGTATTCTAGCAACTTCTAATTTTGCCTTGTCCCAATTCTTAGAACCTTGTTCTTTGCTTGAAAACTTTTTATATGCGTGTTTTAATTTCCTTTCGTACTTAGACAAAACTTTAGGAGCTGGATACTTTGTTCCATCGGATAATACAACAGAATCTTTCAATCCCATATCCATACCAATTGAGTTCTCGTAGTCTATATCTCTATCGGGGAAAGAACCTTCAACTTCGAATGTTATAGATACAAAGTACTTACCTGTTGTAGTTTTAATGAAAGTACAATTTTTTATCTTTGCATTTGGATCGATTTTTCTATGTACTCTTACTTTGATACCTTCTTTAAACTTTGGTACGAAAAGAGTACCATATTTATCATTACCCTCATTTTCATACAGTTGTATATGTTGTGGAACTCTAAACGATTGCCTACTTGATTTCTTTTTAAATTTAGGGTGCTTAGCTTGTTTCTTGAAGAAACGTTTATACCCAGTCTCTAAATCTTTTATGGACTGTTGCAAAGATTGAGAGTTGACATCGTTTAGCCATTGATACTTCTCAGTTTTTTTAAGAACCGTAAGTACTTTAGCCCACATATAATAGTTAGTTGATGTTTTGGTATTCTTGTATGCATTACTGGAGAATTCTAGAAAAAGATTGTATACAAATCGAGTATGTCCAAAATGCTGATTAAGTTTCTCTATTTGTTCGTTTGATGGATATATACGAAACTTGTATGTTTTTAACATATTCAATCACCTTAATTCGAAAACTCTATGATATAATACAATTGTACCATACATACATATAATTAACAACATTTTTTTGATTCAAGCTCGTAAGGATTAATATTTTGAAAAGGACAATGGTGGAATTCATCCATTAAGCTAAAGACTCAATGGTTTTCTTCCACGAATTTTATAAAATATCGTTTATGAGTTGATTTTTAAAAGAAAAAAGTATAAAACCAAGTAAAACGAATAATTCAAGCTTCATTAAAAATTACAATAAAAAAACAATGAAAATGTAAAACTTTCGTGTTGGATTGTAGGTGATATAATGATATTATTAAAGAAAAAAGCCTATTTTTCTCCTAAATTAGCTGTACTAGATTTTGTAAGTTTTAAGAAAATAAATATTAAAAGATTGAGGTCAGTTTTAAAGATAATATAGATAACGTCGAAATTGGGGAGAGGCAATATTATGAAAAAGTTTTATTATGTAGTGTTAATATTCCTTTTGTTGTTTGTATTAGTGCAGGTGAAAGAAAAACTGGAGGGTACGATCTTTCTTTGAATAATATCAGTATAAACAAAGATAACTTTCAAATTTTTATAGATTTGTTTTTAAAGGTACCAGCTAAAGGGGAGATGGTCACACAAGCGTTTACGTATCCTTCAATAGCGGTAGAAATTAACGAAGTTTTGGATGTAGGTGAGTGGGAAGTGATTGTAACCGTCGACCAGAAGAATGGCGAACCATTGTTGCTGAGAAAGAGTTTTACATTTTCTAATTAATATTTTTAAGCAAATATCTAGCTTTATATTTTCAAAAATTGGGAGACGCCCTAATTGGTCGTCTCCTATCAATAATTTTTCATTGTCTTTATAAAAGTCGTTATAGCGCCCTTCCCCCGCTCCCCACCCATAAGGAAAAAGGAGTTTGCTTTACCCCGCAGCCCACCCATAAGGAAAAAGGAGTTGGTTTTGCTCCACTACCCGCTCCATAGGGAAAAAGGAGTTGGCTTCGCCCCGCTGCCCGCCCATAAGGAAAAAGGAATTGGTTTCGACCCGTGCCGCCCAAGCTATTTTAAAAATAATTGAAATTTTGGCAAATAAATAGTATAATTGTTTGTGGTTGTTTTTTTGGAGGTTTTATTTTGAAAAAGCACGATCTACGTTCACTTGGTTATTTGAACATGATCATTTATTTTGCTGTAATAGTTCTGTCAAATATATTTGTTGGTCTTTTGATAGGATATTTAATATACAGGTTTACCGACCAGCAGATATGGATGGTTTTGTTGATGTTTTTAGGGATAATTTCTGGATTATATTCGGGTATAAGGGAGCTTTTGAAAGAGGTAGAGAAACATGAAAGAGCTGAAAAAAAAGCTGAAAGAGATAGAAATGAAAACAATAGCGATAGTTCTGATTGAGACCTTAGTTCTTTCTTTATTCTTTTCTTTAGAAGCTCTTTGGGTTTTATGGGGAGGAATTGGTGCAGTTATAGGTTTTTATTCACTTGCAGAAGAGATTAAAAAAATGACGGTTGGTTCAAAGACAAGAAAGATCTTACCTGGTTTTTTTATGAGATACCTTTTGTATGGTGTGATATTGGGAATCGCTGCCTTTAATTCAGCATATGCCCTTTTGTTGGCTTTTTTAGGTTTAATAAATTTGAAAATAGTTCCATTTTTATCCTATAAATAAGTATGTTAAGTAGTTGGAGGAGGTGTTCTTTTGACGAACGATAGATTAAAGAAATTTACCATCTTTCTTTTTGTAGCTTATGTAGTTTTGGGATTAATTAACTTTTTTGTTTTCGATATGAGTTTAGAGGGTGTTGGAGATAGATGGATTGTTTATTTTGGTGATGGCGGGTTCTTTGGTCAATTGAACCCAATGACGTTGATAATGTCTTTTGCTGTTATGTTTCTGTTGATTTTAGTTGCCAGGAACATACATTTTGAGAGGATCCCTGGAAGGTTCCAGGCTGCTGTAGAAACTTTTTTTGATTATTTTTGGGAAATGGTGGAAGATTCCGTTCCAAATCCTAAGTATAGGAAACAAACTTTTGTAATAGCTATGAGTTTTTTCCTGTATATAGGTGTTTCAAATGTACTTGGTGGGATGCCTGGAATAAACGTTGTACCAGTTGAAAATGGATTGAATGTTCAGTTATTCACGGATACCTGGTACACACCTACCTCCGATTTAAATGTGAATCTAACGTATGCCTTGATGGTTTTAGTTGTCAGCCACTTTTTTGCGGCAAGGGCTAAAGGTGTACTCAAATGGCTTAAATCTTTTTTTGAACCAAATCCATTGTTGTTTCCTATCAACATAATCAGTGAATTGGCTAAACCAATCTCCCATTCTCTAAGGTTATTTGGTAACGTCATGGGTGGGGGAATATTAGTGTTGATTATTAGTTACATGTTGAAATATTTCGTTTTACCTGTGTTCTTATGGGGCTTTTTTGGTTGGTTTATTGGGCTCATTCAGGCCTTTGTTTTTTCTTTGTTAACTATTGCGTATATTGGTTCTTTATTGGAATAAAAGCAAAACTTATCAAATCAGAAAAAACTAGTTTAAGGAGGAGAAAAAGATGGATTTATCTACTATGCTTCAAAATTTAATTACTGAAGGTGGTTCCATTGGATGGGGCTTATATTATTTAGGAAAGTTATTGGGAGCAGGAGTTGCAATGGGAATAGGAGCTATAGGTCCTGGTGTTGGAGAAGGTAACGTTGGTGCACACGCAATGGATGCTATGGCAAGGCAACCAGAGATGAGCGGAAATTTAACAACGAGGATGTTATTGGCAATGGCGGTTACAGAGTCAACCGGTCTTTATTCTTTGGTTGTTGCCTTGATCTTGTTGTTTGTTCTTCCATGAGTGTTTATTTTGTTGAGTTTTATTAGTTTTTCCCCCAAAGAGGTGATTGTATGATATCTTTTAACTTAACTTCCATAGTCAATTTAGTAGGTTTTTTGGCTTTCATGTTTCTTATGTACAAGTTGTTGTACAAACCGTATTTTGATATCACAGATAAAAGAAAGAAAGAAGTAGAGAAGAATTTGAACGAGGCTGAAAAATTAAGATTAGAAGCCCAATCAAAGAAAGAAGAGTTGGATAAGCAACTAGCTGAAGTGGATGATAAAAGACGTGAAATTTTAACTGAAGCTGATGAACAAGCTAAATCTATAATCAAGGCTGCTCAACAAGAGGCTCAAGAGCAGAGGAAATTTATTTTAGAAAAGGCAGAAAAAGAGGCTGAAGAGATTAAAGAAAGTGCAGCAAGAGAACTGCAATCGAGAATAGTTTCTCTAGCTGTTACCATTTCCTCTATGATATTAAAGGAGCAGATCGATAAAAAGAAGAATGAAGAGTTGATAAGAAGGGCTATAAACAATCTGAAAGACAAAGGTGAATTATAATGAAAGCTTCTTATTTTTTGGCTTCAAAGTATGCCCAAGCCATTTTGGGTACTTTAGAAGAAAAGGGTGAAATTTCAAGATTAGATGAATACGTAGAAGCGTTTCAAAGGTTAAAAAAAGCTCTTGAAAGCAGTGAAACTCTTAGGGATATGGCTTATAGTCCGTTGATTCCTCCAAAATATATAGTTACAAAATTGAAAGATGTCTCAGAATTTGATGATACTATTTTTGTTCAATTTTTAGAAGTTTTAGTGGATAAAGGGCGTCAAAATTTAATTCCTTTTATGTCTCATATTTTGTATCAAGAGAGTTTAGAAAGAGAAAAAGTTGTGGAAGTGAGACTTGTACTTCCCAATAAAGTAACTAATACAATTATAAATCAGATTAAACAAGCTATTCATAATAAAACAGGAAGAAAAATAAAGTTAATAACACAATTCAACGAAGATCTTATAGGTGGATTACAGTTATACATTGGAGATAAATTTTTTGATTACTCCGTAAAAGGATTTTTAGAGGACATTCAATCTGCCTATGCCCTAAGTGGTGGAGGTGAAATATTTGAGAGTTAATCCAGATGAATTGACAAAAGTAATAGAAGAGCGTATTAAAAGTTATGAAAGTGGAGAGATAAAAGAAATAGGATGGGTAATGCAGGTAAGCGATGGAATCGTTAGGGCTTACGGTTTGAAGGATGTTATGACCAACGAATTGGTTGAAATAGAAACATCTGAAGGTGAAAAGATCTACGGTATAGCTATGAATTTAGAAGAAGATAACGTTGGTATAATAACCTTGGGAGATTACAAAGGAATAAAAGAAGGGGACAAATTAGTTAGAACCAACAGAATAATAGAAGTACCCGTTGGGGAAAATATGCTAGGTAGAGTGGTTAATCCTTTAGGTATCCCATTGGATGGAAAGGGTGAAATAAATACCGATGAGTTTTATCCTATCGAAAGGAAGGCAATGGGTGTTGTAACAAGAAAACCTGTTGATACGCCTCTTCAAACTGGGTTGAAAGTGTTGGATGCCTTGATTCCTATAGGAAGAGGTCAAAGAGAGCTTATAATCGGAGATAGACAAACGGGTAAAACCGCCATAGCTACTGATACAATTATAAATCAAAAAGGGAAAAACGCTTTTTGTATTTACGTTTCAATTGGACAAAAGTCCTCGGCTTTGGCGAGAACGATCGATAATTTAGAAAAGTACGGTGCAATGGACTTCACTGTAGTGGTGGCCGCAGATGCTTCAGATCCTGCCTCTTTACAGTATATAGCTCCTTACGCTGGTGCAGCAATTGGAGAATATTTTATGTTTAACGGTAAGGATGCGTTGGTAATATACGACGATTTAACCAAACACGCCGCTGCTTACAGAGAAATATCGCTTTTACTTAGAAGGCCGCCTGGAAGGGAAGCTTATCCCGGAGATATTTTTTATTTGCATTCAAGATTGTTGGAAAGGGCGTCTAGATTGAACGAAAATTATGGAAACGGTTCTTTGACAGCTTTGCCAATAATCGAGACGCAGGCGAACGATATTTCTGCATATATTCCAACCAACGTTATTTCAATAACGGATGGTCAGATCTATTTAGAAACAGGGTTGTTTAACGCAGGGATAAGACCTGCTGTTAACATAGGATTATCTGTTTCAAGGGTCGGTGGAGATGCTCAGACCAAGGCGATGAAAAAGGTAGCTGGATCTTTAAAATTAGATTTAGCACAGTACAGGGAGTTAGAATCTTTCACTCAGTTTGCTGCGGATCTTGATGAGGCAACTAAGAAACAGCTAACAAAAGGAGAAAAACTCACTGAATTGATGAAGCAACCACAATATTCACCTATGGAGATAGAAGAACAAGTTGCTGTTATTTACGCTGCCAATGAAGGCTATTTGGATCAGATCCCTACCGATAGAATAGGTGATTTTGAAAGACAATTTTTAGCCTATCTTAAAGAAAATTATAGGGATACTTTAAATAAGATAAGAGAGAGCAAAGACATTACAGATGAGATAAAGAAAGAACTGAATGAAGCAATCTCAAAATTTTTGGATGTATTTAAATGAGTGTGGTGATTTCAATTGAGTCGTGGTAATTTAAGAGCCATTAAAAGAAGGATCGCCTCTACAGAATCTACGATGCAAATAACAAGAGCCATGCAAATGGTTGCAACAGCTAGGCTCAACAAAATACAGAAGCGATGGAAAGGTGTAAAAGATTATTCTAACTACACAGAAAGAATTCTGAAAAAAGTTCCCTTTGTTGAAGAAAGCTTATACACTCAAAATGGTGAAGGTTCTTTAATTTTTGTGATCACCCCAGACATGGGATTAGCCGGCTCATTTCCATCTGATTTAGTAAAAGAAGCTTTAAGGGCGAAATCTAAGCTGGAAGATTTTAAAGGATACTTTGCATTGGGTGCAAAGGGGTATTCAGGTTTAAAGAGTGAAACAGTCTTGGAAAAAGAGATAAATTTATTCGATATTCCAAAGGTTGACCATGCGGAGTATTTGCTGGAAATTATTTTCCAAATTATGGAGAATAAAGGCATTAGTAAACTGAAAGTTGTATATGGAGAGTTAAAAAATGCCTTGATACAGTTACCAAAAACTTATGATCTACTTCCGATAACAAGAGATAAATTTGAAATAGATGCCAGATACGAATACGAACCCGAGGAAGAAAAAGTGTTTGAGGATGCTGCATATCAGTATCTTCTCTCTAAAATGTATCTATTTTTATTTGAAACCAAGTTGAGTGAACTTCATGCCCGACAAAACGCAATGAAAAACGCCACGGATAATGCACATGATTTAATAGAAGAGTTGAACCTTGAATACAACAAGCAAAGACAAGCCTCTATTACCCAAGAGTTGATAGAGATTGTTAATGGGGCGAATATGCAATAGGAGGTAATTCGATGCAAGATCAAAAAGGTAAAATAATATCTGTTATTGGACCTGTCGTCGATGTGAAATTCCCCGAAGGCCAACTACCTAACGTTTACGATGCTTTAAAAGTAAAAAACGAATACTCAGGAGAGGAATTAGTTCTTGAAGTCGAGCAATTAATCGGAGACGATACAGCTAGATGTGTTGCGATGGATTCTACCGATGGTATAAGAAGAGGGCAAGAGGTTATCAACACACAAGAGTCCATAAAAGTTCCTGTTGGAGATACTACATTGGGAAGGATGTTCAACCTTTTGGGGAAACCTATCGATGAAAAAGGAGAGGTTGAAGGGGAAGAGTACTGGCCAATCCACAGGGACCCTCCATCGCTAAATGAACAAGATACATCGATTGAGATTTTAGAGACGGGTATTAAATGTATAGATCTTTTGGCTCCGTTCCCGAGAGGCGGGAAAATAGGATTTTTCGGTGGAGCTGGGGTTGGTAAGACCGTTCTTGTTATGGAACTTATAAGGAATATCGCTAAAGAGCACCAAGGAATCTCTGTGTTTGCAGGTGTAGGTGAAAGAACCAGGGAAGGTAACGATCTTTGGTTGGAAATGCAAGAGACAGGGGTCATTGATAGCACGGCGTTGGTGTTCGGTCAGATGAATGAGCCACCTGGGGCAAGGTTCAGGGTTCCTCTAACCGCGTTAACAATCTCAGAATACTTTAGGGATAAGCAAAAAAAAGATGTCTTACTTTTCATAGATAATATATTCAGGTTTGTTCAAGCAGGATCAGAGGTGTCGGCTTTACTAGGAAGAATGCCCTCTGCTGTAGGATACCAGCCAACGTTGGCATCGGATATGGGGCAGTTGCAAGAGAGAATAACCTCCACAAAAGATGGTTCTATTACCTCAGTTCAGGCTATTTATGTTCCTGCGGACGATTTCACGGATCCCGCACCTGCCACTACTTTTGCCCATTTGGACGCAAATATAAACCTTTCAAGAAGACAGTCAGAGTTGGGACTTTATCCCGCAGTTGATCCATTAGATTCCACATCAAAGATGTTGGATCCCAACGTAGTTGGCCAAGAACATTACACTGTTGCAAGAGAAGTCAAAGAAGTTTTGCAAAGGTATGAGGATTTACAAGATATAATAGCCATTTTGGGTATAGAAGAATTGTCCGAGGAAGACAGGCAGGTAGTAAATAGAGCCAGAAGAATTCAAAGATTCTTAACTCAGCCTTTCTTTGTTGCAGAAAGGTTCACGAATTATTCGGGAAAGTATGTTAATGTAGAAGATACTATCAAAGGTTTTAAAGAAATACTTGAAGGGAAGCATGATGATTTACCTGAAAGCGCCTTTTATATGGTGGGAACGATAGAAGAAGCTGTAGAAAAAGCGAAAAAAATGAATGTATGAAGTGTTTTTAAGGCAGGTGGTGTAAATATTTAAATTCAAAGTTGTTACCCCAGAAGGGGTAAAGTATGAAGAAGATGTTCAGTATGTAGAATTTAAAACAAAAGAGGGATCAATGGGAACCTTAACTCAAAGATTGCCGATCGTGACATCTTTAAGGATTGCCCCGGTATCGATAAAAAAAGTTGATAACTCTGTGCAAAGTTTTGCCATCCATGGTGGTATTCTGGAAATGACCGGTGAAGAAATGACTATTGTTACCACAGCTGCTGAAAAATCGGAAGATATAGATATCGAAGCCGCAAGGAATGCTATGGAAAGTGCCCAAGAAGAGATAAAAGAAACTGAAGATAAGTTTAAAAAAATCAAATTACAAACTAGAATTGAAAAGAATCTTTTGAGGGTCAATATGTCAAAAAGGAAATAAAAGGTTTCTTAACTATCTTTGAATGAGGTCTATTTTGGTTTTTATCCTTTGTAAATCACTGTAATTTTTTTCTAAATAATTGTCTTTAATAGTCTTTAAATAGCCTAAGTTCAGCCATATTTTTCCCCTTTCTTTCAACGAGGTTTTATCTTCCTCTAAAATAGAAGGGGAAAATATTTTTTGATCTGTTAGAACGTATGCGAGCAAATTATTAGCTAAGTCTTGATTATTGCCAGCCACAGAACTTTTGCTGAATACGAGGTCAACTTCTTGAATCTTCAAAGTTGCTATAACAGCCGGATTTGTCACTTCTTCGGGAAGGATAAAAGAGATTTTATAAGAGTTTATTGAGAATAATCTATAAGGTAAACTTTTTTCCTGGTTTATGAAGATAACTTGATTGTTGAAAAGTTTGAGAATATCGTTTTTTAAAAATAGAATCAAATGAATTCCGTAAATATTGACAATTTCAGAAATTAAGTGTAATTTGCGATAGGGGATATTTTTGTTAGAGGAGAAGAAAAAGATATAAAAGCCTTGGTTAATACCATCAGCAAGCTGTTTTATTAAGTTTTTTGAAGATAATTTTTTTATTAGGTATATACCTAAACTGTTCTTGTTATAACTTTTTGGTTCTTCATTGATTGTTTTTAAAGACTCAAACAATTCTTTTTTGAGAAAGTTATAATGTAACTTTAAGAACAGATCGCGCGCCCTCATTCTATCTCAGCACCTTGACATCATAGGTGTGAATCGTTTCTTTCAAATCTGATAAATACTTCCCAAAAGAATATATATAATTTTTACTCTTTTTAAAATCAAGTGTGAAATAAATAGCGTTTTTGATCACGAATTCGTTTTTGTAATTGGGAACGATGTAGGATACCGTAGTTTCGTTTTTCGCTGTGTTGATAATTATCGCCGGGATTTTTACACTTCTCAAATTTGACTGTATATGTAGAAGTACTTTTCTTTCTAAACTTTCAGAAAAGTTCAACGATAGAACGATTAAATCCACTTGGTACAAAAGATTCAAGAAATAAAATTCAAAATTTAGAGCATCGTTGGTAAACCCGAAAGATAATAAAATATCTTTTTCCGTTATGAACCTATTATCCTTGTTTAAATATGTTTTGTTCCTGTTTATATGACATTCTACATACTCTTTGTTATTGATAGCAATAACCTCAGATTGGTCGTTTAAAGACCAACCTGAGGTTGATAATATTAAATCAAAATCAAAAAATTCCATCGCATTTGCTGAGTTTCCTACAAAAATTCTCATTTTCCAAATTTTTCGTAAAAAGTTTTATACGCCAAATAAGTCTCGTATATATCCGCTTTTGATGCTACCTCATACGGAGAATGCATCCCCAAAAGCGGAACGCCAGCATCCAAAACGTCTAAACCTTTCTCGGAAAAGAAAAGGGCTATGGTTCCTCCTCCGCCTCTATCTACTTTTCCCAATTCTCCTATTTGCCAAGATACACCTTCTTTATTGAAAAGATTTCTAATTTTTCCTACTAATTCAGCATTTGCATCGTTTGTTCTTCCTTTGCCCCCTGAACCTGTGTATTTCATAAGAGTTATACCGTAACCCAATTTTGGAGCATTGGATAAATCGTGAGCTTCTTTGTAGTTCGGATCTACAGCAGCTGAAACATCAGCTGAAAGCAAAGTAGAATTGGTAAGGATTTCTTCTATGTTTTGAAGTAATTCTTCCTCTTTTGCTAAAGCGGCAATTTTCTTCAACACGTAGATCCAAAAATGATTTTTTGCACCTGTATTTCCATCGCTACCTATTTCTTCTTTATCGACTAGTAAAACTGCCGGGTTCTTTACAGAAGTTTGTGCATCAATTAAAGCGGTTAATCCTGTGTAGGCACAAACCCTATCGTCGTGTCCGTACGAAGCTAAAAGGCTTTTATCTAGACCTACATCTCTGGCAGGAAGTGCAGGAACGATTTCCAATTCAGCACTGACTAAGTCTTCTTCTACGATTCCATATTTATCATTCAAAATCTTCAAGATATTTAACTTAACCGGATTTTTAATTTTATCGGTTTCATCGTAGGAGATTGCAGTAGTACCAACTAGCAAATTCATCTTTTCAGCTTCAAATGCTTCCGAAACCTTTTTATTAGCTAAATCTCTATCCAAATGAGGCAGTAAATCTGATATTACAAATACTGGATCATTTTCGTCTTGTCCTATGGAAACTTCTATTTTACTACCGTTGTTTTTTATTACTACGCCATGTAATTCAAGTGGTATGTTGAACCACTGATACTTCTTCACTCCACCATAATAATGAGTCTTCGCCATCGCAATATTCTCATCTTCCACTATTGGTTCGGGTTTTAAATCAAACCTTGGCGAATCTATGTGGGCACCTACTATGTTGATGCCATCCTTCAAAGGATTGTTGTACTTCAAAGCAAATATTGCTTTGTCTCTGTTTACAAAGTAAACTTTAGCCCCTTTCTCTATCTTTCCAGAGTTCACATAATAAGAAAGAGGTTTGAAACCGTTTTTTTCAAGGAGCTCCACTGAGTATGAAGCGGCCTTTCTTTCAGTTTTAGAAAAGTTGATAAAATCCTTGTACTGTGAAGAATACTTATCGATATCTTCTCTGTTTCTTTTGCTCCATACACTTTTCTTTTGAAAAGTTAAACTTTTTTCTAACTCTGTTAGGTCCATTAGATCACCTCCAATGAAATTTTACCATATTTTTTTGAAAATAAGCACAGTTAAATAATTTTTTATGAAGTTTTGGTTTGTGTATACTCAAATAATCCGTTTATACTTAATTAGGAAGAAATATTCGCCAATAGAATTGATTACGATATTTAAACTTTAATTTTCTTGAAATTTATTGTTTGTTTAAACTGTATAAAAATATTATAATAGAAATGCTTATGAAAGATAAAATTGCAGGGCGAAGGGGGAAAGACTTCTTTATTTTTGGGCGGGCTGCAGGGCGAAGGGGCGCTAACACAAGTTTTAAAGTTCTTAAAGACAATTAAAAATTTTTGTGAGGAGGGACTTTTATGGAAAAGAAGATTTATCCAGAGTTGACTATGGATTTTGTAAGGGTTACAGAATCATCAGCCTTGATGAGTAGTTTGTACTTGGGTTGTGGTAATCTGGAAATGATTAAGCATAGTTCCATTGATGCTATGAGAGGTATGTTTGATTACATAGACTTTAAAGGGAATATAGTAATGAGTAAATATGCTAAAGAAAATTCAAAGATGTTGTACGTAGGTGAAAAAGTGGGTAGTTGGCAAGATAACACTTCTGAAATGGATTTGGCGGTGGACGCTATAGACGGCGTGAAATTAGCTGCTTTCGGCCTGCCAAATGCCATAAGTGCGGTTGCTGCCACAGTGGCGGGAGGTATTAAATTACTGCCGACTTTTTATTCATTTAAACTTGCTGTAGGTCGTGAATTAAAAGGTAAATTGGATTTAAGAAAACCTATGAAAGAGAATATAAAAATTGCAAGTGAGGTTTTGGGAATTGCACCTACGGAACTAACTTTTGTTATTTTGAATAGGCAAAGGCATGAAGAGATTATAGAAGAGATTAAAGAAGCTGGTTCGAGAATAAAATTAATAAGTGATGGGGATATTACAGCAGCCATAGCAACCGCAGTTCCCGATAGTGGGGTGGATATATATGTTGGTATTGGAGGGACTCTTGAAGGGATACTCTCAGCTGCTGCTTTAAAAACGTTAGGTGGAGAAATTCAAATGAAATTATGGACAAGAGATAGAATTGAAGAACAATCGATCAAGGAAAAAGGTTGGGACCTTGAAAAAATCTTTTATACCGATGAAATAGTTGGTGGGGAAGATGTAATATTTTCTGCAACGGGTATAACCGATGGAGATCTTTTAAAAGGTGTGAAATTTGTAAAAGGTTTTGCTTACACTCATACGCTTACGATGAGAAGTAAGAGTGCTACTATAAGAAAAATCGAGTCTATGCATAATTTGAAAAATAAAACTATAAGGTTAAAATCTCTGGAAGAGGATAAAAGATTAATCGATTTGAGAAGCGAGTATATTAATTAATTAGGTCGAAACACCTTTTTCTTTTGTCCTTGTCATAAGTAAGATTACCCCTTCAAAGGCTATTTGTAAATAATAAGTTGCGAATCTCCACAACAATATAGTTGTAGAAACGAATCTTCCAGGCATAAATCCTGCAAGAACTATACCATACAATGTCTCTACACCCCCTGTGGACCCTGGGGTGGGTATATAATAGATGACAAAGTTCATTATTATAAAAAGTATGAATATTTCAAGGATGCTGTAATTTCCTGACGTAATTGATGTTAGAGCAAAATACAAACCAAGGGAATGAAAAAAAACAATGAAACCTCCCAGTATAAAGTCAACTGCAACTATATGTGCCTTTTCGATCCATAGTGTTTTAATACTTAACTTTAGCTCTTCTAACCAATTTTCTAGCTTTTGTAATCTTTGTTCGAATTTCGATTTATTTTTTAATGGGAATATCTTTAGTAAGAAATTAAAAAATTTATATAGCAGTTTTGGGTTTAAGAATATTAAAATTAACAAAGCTGAAAACCCCAAAGCGGCTATTATACCAACGATAAGTATATATTTCCCAGTTCCTATTCTGCCTAAAATACTCATCACTCTTCTTATGAAAATTAAGATAATGGCAGAAGAAAACAGTAAATTTTCTACAAGTCTTGACAACACTATATTTGTAGCCAAAGTTGACTCTATTCCTAATTTTGTAAGATGATATATTTGATAAGGTTGACCACCACTAGCCATTGGTGTGATGTTTGACATAAAATAGTATGAAATGGTATTATAAATGGCATCCTTAAACTTTATTTTTTTGTGGAAACTTAATGTTACTATGTACAATCTTATTAAATCTATCAAATAAGCCATAGAGAAAACTACGAATACCTTCACAATAAAAAATAGATTGACAGTTTTAAGAGTATCGAAGGTTTCTTGGAAATCTGCAAAAAATGAGATCACAATGTTGATGACTAAACCAATAATTAAAACTACGATTAGATTAATGATTATTTTTTTTCTACTAAGTGTGCTTTCATTTTCCTTGCCTTTATCTTCGGACATTTTTTCCTCCTGTATGGATTTTTTGCTTTATACCTTCTTCATAGATATTTTTTAATTTTATAAAGGCTTTTTCATCACTATAATTTTCAAATAATTGGTAAGATTTTTTCTCGTATTCAGCGTACAACTCTTTGTTAATATTAAGTTTTTTGATTATCTCAACAAAATCTTCCACTGAATTACCAGATAAATAGTTAGGAGAAAATATTTGTTTGTAAACTGGTAAATCTCTAAGAACTAAAGGTAAACCACTTCCAGCTGCTTCAATTACAACCAAGCCAAAGGTTTCATGAAAGGAAGGAGAGAAGAAAATGTCGGATAAAGAATAATAATCGATCATTTTTTCTCTGTTTATGGTTCCGGTAAAATTAACATTATTAGGAGCCTTTTTTATCAATATGTTCATTTCTTCATAACCCTCGGTGAACTGTTTAAAAGGCATTCCACCGGTCCAAATGAACTTCATGTTCTGTAATCGTTTAGCGGTTTCCACAAAATCTGTTATACCTTTTCTGGGTTGTATTTGTCCGGCACCCAAAATTATGAAATCATCATCATTATACCCGTGTTTTTTTCTTAAATAAGATTTTTTGTTGTATTTTTCCTCCGGCTTTGTGAAAAATAATTCTTTTATGACAAAGTTTCTGAAGACCACAATTTTATTTGGATTTATCTGGAGATCCTTAATCAGTTCATTTTTGGTCTCTTCACTAACGGCTAAAATGCAGTCAGAAGAGTTGTAGAAATATTTTAAATATCTATTGAAAAAAGGTAACCATAGTTTATTGAATTTTATACTTCCTTTCAATGAATTAGGAACTATGTGAGCGGAAATCACACAAAAAGATTTTTTCTTATTCTTTAGCAACGATAAGAAGCTTTTTATGTTGAGAGTATGGATATGTAAAACATCATAATTCCCTAAAATTTTGTTCTCATATATCGTGTAATCACTATATTTTTTTAAAATGTATTTGTGATCTAAGGTAGCAGAATATACCCCTTGACCAGGGTATTTCTCAGCTATTGATAAAATATTGATTTTCATTTTTTCCCTTCTCAAAATCGGAATTTAAATGTGTTTTATAAGCCTTTTTAAGTTTTTGTTATAAACTCTTGAATAGATCATAGCAGAGTTATCTACTATAAAATCTCTGTAGACATAACCATCAAGGTAAACCTTTTGTCTATTTAGATATTTATCTATCAACGTATTAGATAGCCCTTTTTGGGACATTAAACTCAATGGAAATCCTATACTTTCTATTTCGTATTGCGCGTAGTCTTGTAAGGTTGTTTCAACCTTTTTAGTTGATTTTTGTTCTCTCTCTCCAAATAACGTACTTTTTATATCTTCTAACTGTTGAACTTTTCCTTTCATCCGTTGAGTGGTTTCTCTTAGTAGATTTTTACGGTTGTTGTTGAAATAATCTAATGCGCCGGATTTGATTATTAATTCCACAATATTTCTATTGATATTTTTGTTAATTATGAAATTAAAAAAATCTTCTAAGCTTGAGAGTTTCGCTTCTTCAAATATTTGAGAAATATTTTTACCTATTCCTTTAATTATATACAAAGGCATTATTAGATCTGTTTTACTAGCCAAACCAAATGGATATCTAATGTCTGGTAACTTTATTTTTACTCCTAAAAGCGATGCTTCATTTATTATATCAATATCAATGCCTTTTATTTTAACATATTCTAAGAAGAAATGTGAAGGATCTTTGAATTTTTTTTCTGATAACCAGTATGTGATGTGAGCATAAGCTACCGCATGAGATTTATTAAAGGCATACTGAGCAAAGTTTTCTATCTGAGAAAACAATAAGGTTGCTTCTTTTTCGCCTATCTTTTTTGAGGCGTTGGTAATAAATTTGGTTTTGAAGGTTGTGATTTTGTCTTTTTCTTTTTTAGATACTGCCTTTCTCAACAAATCTGATTCTTGTGGAGAAAATCCTCCTAAGATTTGAGCAATTTTCATTATCTGTTCTTGGTAAATTAAGACGCCCTTTGTCTCGGGGAAGATTTTTTTCAAATATTCTGGTGAGTCTTCATTAACGTATTGATCTATCATCCCGGATTCAAGGGGTCCGGGTCTGTTGATGGCTAAGAGTAAGATTAGCTCTTCAAAATCTTTAGGTTTTATTCTTTGGGTTAATTTTTGCCCTAATTTTGAGTCCAATTGGAAGATACCTTTTGTCAATCCTTTGGATAGGTAATGGAAAGTTTTTGAATCGCTAAGTTCTCGGTACTTTTCTTCTATCTGTAATTTTTTTAAGAAAGTCAACGTGTCCAAAGCTAAAATGTCGAACTTTTCCACTCCTAAATATTTTAAATCAGACATTTCCCATTCTATTATTGGTACTTCCTTGAACCCCCTTCGGGGTGTTTCTTTTTCTTCAATAGGAGAAAAAGTTCTAAGGTCATTTTGGGAAATTATCAAACCCGCTGCATGAACAGACTCTGCTACTTCTATTCCTTCAAGATAGTAAGCGACATAAAAAAAGGTTTTATCTTTTTTTGATAAAGATTTGAATTTATCGATGTTCTCTTTACTTCTTATTGGAGCGTTTATTTTAGCTTCTAAATTGTATCCAAGTAGTTCTTCTGTCTTTTTTAAAGCGGATTTGATTTTCATAGTAGAATAAGTTCTGATTTGAGAGATCTTATATTCTCCCACTTCTTTTTGCAAAGCCTTTATTAGATCAACTCTTTTTTCCGCATCGATATCCAGGTCTATATCGGGTAATTCATGCCTGTATTCGTTTAGAAATCTTTCGAACAGGAGATCGTATTCAATAGGATTCACCTTAGTTATTCCCAATTTATAAACTAAGAAAGAACCTACAGCGGAGCCTCTTCCGGGTCCAACAGAGATACCATTTTTTTTAGCGGTGTCAACGACTTTTTTTACCGTTAAAATATAATTTTTTACCCCTAGCTTTTTTATTATTTCCAACTCGTAGGATAATCGTCTTTTTTCTTCGAAGGTTAGATCTTTTTGTGAAACAATGTCTGTTAAATTATAGTCAGTGACTTTGTATTCATCAAATCTATAATTTCTTATATTGTAATAAGTTGCTATATTTGAGAAAATAGATAGTTCATTTTGATATTTTAAACCGTCTTTAATACAAAGAGATTCTTCATCTTTAAATATATCTTTTAAAACGCCAGTTGGATACTTCACGTAGGGAAGATCCATTTCGATTTTTTTCAATCTTAGGTTGTTTCCTAATCCGTTGTAATGCATTATAGCTGATCTAATATCATTGTTTGTTTGCAATAAGTACTTGCCGTCTACCGTTTCATACAGGATTATTGGCTTAATTCTGTACTTTTGGGCATGAGCGATAAAACTCACCCATGATCTTGGGTGGGGTTCTGATAGGACTATGCAATTGAACCCATACCTTTTTGCTATGGGGAAAAGGTCCCTTAGCTGAAGATAGGATTTACCAATACTTTTTGAAGTTACCACGGGTCCTAAGATCTTCACTAGCAGATCCTCCGTCAAGAATTTCGCCCTTTTAGGTTTGTTAGAGTGATCAACAGATTTTTAAAATCATCGGGTAAGGGAGCCAAAAATTCCATCCATTCGTTACTTTTTGGGTGGTAAAAACCTAATTTCAATGCATGGAGCATTTGTCTGTCTACAGGTATTTGAAGATTCTTTGCTATTTTATTTTTTCCATACAAAGAATCCCCGATTACTGGATTACCGATGTATTTGAAATGCACTCTGATTTGATGGGTTCTTCCTGTTTTAAGCCTTATCCAAACCAACGTGGCAAGATCTCCAAATTCTTTTAACACTTTGTATTCAGTTAACGCTTCTCTTCCGTTGTACACAACAGCCCTTTTGTGCCTTAAAATAGGATGTCTTCCCAACGGTAAGTTTATTTCTCCTTCTTTTTCTTTCAGTGTTCCTTCAATTAGGGCTAAATAGTATTTCATTGTCTTTCTTTCTTTGAATTCTTTTGAAAGTAAGTGATGTGAAAAAGCATTTTTTGCTACGACTAACACACCAGAGGTTTCTTTGTCCAATCTATGAACAATTCCTAATCTAGTAGCATCTTGCATCTTTTTGTCAAGATCCTTTACATGGTACATTAGGGCGTTAACCAAAGTACCAGTTTTAATACTCGGTGTTGGATGTACTATCAAACCAGCAGGTTTGTTAATGACGATTAATTCCTCATCTTCATACAGTATATTCAATGGTATATTTTCTGGTAAGATTTCCTCTTCTTTGGTTTCTTCTACCACTTCATGAAAATCTATTTGAATTTCGTCGCCTTGTTTAACTTTGTAATGAGGTTTCTTTTGAGATCCGTTGACGGTAATTTGTCCTTTAGTTATGGCGTTTTGGATGAGATTCCTAGAAATTTCAATAGGCATTTTTTCGACGATGTATACGTCGAGCCTTTTTTGTTCATCTTCTTTTTCAACTTTGTACATTCTTTTTTCCATATTTGCTCCTTTTAAAAAAATGGTATAATAAAATCACGCCACCAAAAGTCACGAATATATCAGCTACGTTGAATATAGAAAAATTTGGCCAATATATCATATCTACAACGTATCCTAACCTAATTCTATCAAAGATATTACCTAAAGCTCCTCCTATGATAAAAGTGATACCCAAGTCAAAAGAAGTAGTAAAAAACTTATATTTTTCTTTGTATTTTTCTTTTAAGATAAAAAGAAAAATTACTATTAGTGTAGAGAAGACTCCATGAAACAAAGCCATGCCTTTAAAAAGTCCAAAGGCAATGCCTGTGTTTTCAACATAAGTCAATTGAAAAAATCCAATTTTAATGGTATTTTCTAGAAGAAACGTTTCTGAAAGTTTTTTAGTTAATTGGTCAAAAAAGATAATAATAGGTATAACCCAATTCATTTACTTAATCCCTTCTTTTTACTTTATTACAGCTGTTATTGATTATAACACTTTAGAGGTAAAAATTGCCACTTTACCGTTAAAAATCTCATTAATCTGGCTGTTGACAGAAGCCTTACTTCAACCATATTGGGGTGGAGCCTTAGTCCTCCTTCCTTATGGGTGAGGAGAGTTTGCTGTATTGTGCAAACTATGTTTTTTTGCAGCTTTGTGCAAAATGCTTCTTTATAATACCTTTGCGAAGCTTTTGCCGTTTTATGCAAAAAGCATTTTCATAATGCTTTAGAAGTAATATCCAAATTCTCATTTGCGAAGCAAATGATGCACGGGGATCTTAAGGGGTTTACCCCTTAACGATTCGGCAAAGGGGCGCTAACACAAGTTTTAGAGTTTCTCAAATCACTATAATTTTAAACAAATGAGGAGGAAAAACATGGAAGAAAGAAATCACAACTTTGATACTTTAATGGTTCATGCGGGTTTTGAAAAAGAGCCGACCACCGGGGCTAACGTAGTACCAATTTACCAGACTTCATCTTATACCTTTGAAGACTCAGCTCATGCCCTTAGGCTTTTCAACATGGAAGAATCCGGGAATATATATACACGTATAATGAACCCAACGACCGATGTTTTGGAGAAAAGAGTTGCTGCTTTGGAAGGTGGTGTAGGTGCTTTAGCTACTTCTTCAGGGCAAGCTGCAGAAGCGATTGCGGTGTTAAACATTATGGAAGAAGGAGATGAAATACTTACAGCAAGCTCTTTGTATGGTGGAACTTTCACATTATTTAAAAATTCTTTGAGTAAATTTGGAATAAAGCCCAACTTCTTTGATATTGACGATATGGATAGCTTGAAAAATAATATAAATAATCGGACAAAGGCGGTTTATGTGGAAACTATCGGGAATCCCGAACTTTCTGTACCTGATTTTGAGCGGATTTCTAAGATAGCTCATGAGAATGGTATTCCTTTGATCGTAGATAATACCTTCGCCACACCTTACCTGTGCAAACCTTTCGAATTTGGTGCTGATATCGTTGTTCACTCTTTAACCAAATATTTGAACGGGCACGGTAATTCAATTGGTGGAATTATCGTTGATAGTGGAAATTTCGACTGGAACAATGGTAAATTCGGTATGTTAACTGAAGAAGACCCTGCTTTTCATGGGATAAGCTTTTATAAAAGATTTGGCAACTCTGCCTATATCTCGAAAGCTCGTTCCCAATGGTTAAGAGATCTAGGTGCTTCAATAAGTCCTTTCAATTCTTTTTTAATATTGCAAGGCATTGAAACATTGAGTTTGAGAATGGAAAGACATTGTTCTAACGCAATGAAAATTGCAGAATTTCTATCCGGGGATTCGAGGGTGAGTTGGGTAAATTATCCGGGATTGAAAAATCATAAAACTCATAAAAATGCAGTTAAATATTTAAAACATGGTTTTGGAGGCATGCTTTCCTTTGGAGTAAAAGGTGGAGTAGAAGCAGGAAAAAGGTTTATTGAAGGGTTAAGAATATTTTCCCATGTTGCTAATGTTGGGGATGTTCGATCACTCGCCGTTCATCCGGCTAGCACTACGCATGGGCAGTTAAGTGAAGAAGAACAGTTGGCTTCTGGGGTAAGTCCTGATATGATTAGACTATCCGTTGGGATAGAAGACATAGATGATTTGATTGAGGATATTGATTCAGCTCTAACTAAAGCAACTAGTAATTAATAACCATTTTTTAAGTTCATCCGGGACAGAACGAAAGGAGTGTTAAAAATGCCTATAAAAATACCTGAAAACTTACCTGCTGCAGATGTATTGAGAAAAGAAAACATATTTCTAATGACTGAAGAGAGGGCGATACATCAAGATATAAGACCTTTAGAGATTGTTATTTTGAATCTAATGCCGAACAAGATAGTTGCCGAAACTCAATTATTGCGCTTGTTAGGAAACACCCCTTTGCAAGTAAATGTAGTGCTTTTAAAGATGGTATCACATAGCCACAAAAACGTATCGCAAGAGTACTTAGACACCTTTTATAAATCTTTTGATCAGATAAATCACAGAAAGTTTGATGGATTAATCATTACAGGAGCCCCTGTTGAAACTCTTGATTTTGAACAAGTGGATTATTGGGAAGAGTTGAAAAAAGTGATGGAGTGGTCAAAGAAAAATGTGTTCTCTACTCTTCATATTTGTTGGGGTGCACAAGCGGGGTTGTACTATCATTATGGTATAAACAAATATCATGTCTCAAGGAAGATATTCGGTGTATTCGAGCATTCGGTAAGTTGTGAAGACTCGCCATTGGTTAGAGGGTTTGATGATATTTTTTGGGTTCCTCATTCGAGACATACCCAAATCAAAAGGGAAGATGTAGAACCTATAAAAGAACTTATAATTTTAGCTGAGTCGAAAAAAGCTGGTGTTTATTTAGTTGAAAGGAAAGATGGTAGGCAAGTTTTTGTTACAGGACACCCGGAATACGATCCAGAGGTTTTAAAAAAAGAATACTATCGTGATTTAGAAAAAGGTATGGACATTGATATCCCTGTAAACTACTTCCCACATGATGATCCAGAAAAACGTCCCGTAGTAAGATGGCGAAGTCATGCTTATATTTTATTCAACAATTGGTTAAATTACTATGTTTATCAACAAACCCCATACAACCTTGATAATATTGACGAAGCAATTTTTTAAGAATCAAAAAAACTGTAGAGCTAACCTATTAGTTGCTCTACAGTTTCATTAACTTTATACAATATTTTAGAATTTAATTTTTGGTTGAAACCAATTCTTTTGTTTCTCTTGCTATCATAAGCTCTTCGTTTGTAGGAACTACCAACACTGCTACCTTAGAATCAGGAGTACTTATGATTCTTTCTAAGCCTTTAAAATTGTTTTTCTCTTTATCTATCTTTACACCAAGATAAGTTAAATACTTTTCACATATTTCTTCCCTTGTTACTGGAGAATTCTCTCCTACACCAGCGGTAAACACGATAACATCTACACCGTTCATCGCTGCCGCATAAGCTCCAATATACTTGGCTATCCTATACTCATAAATATCAAGTGCAAGCCGACAAACTTTGTCTCCTTCTAATGCTTTATCTTCAATATCCCTCATATCACTTGAGAAACCTTTCGTTATTCCATAGACTCCACTTTTATTGTTCAATATTTCTACTACTTCTTTTGCTGTTAATCCCTCTTCTTGAGCCAAAAATGAAACGATGGCAGGATCTATATCCCCACTTCTTGTTCCCATAACTAAACCCTCTAAAGGAGTGAATCCCATTGAAGTGTCGAAAGATTCACCATTTTTTACAGCGGCAATGGATGCCCCGTTTCCAATGTGTGAGGTTATGATTTTAAGAGTTTTTATATCTTTTCCCAATATCTCAGCCGCCCTTCTTGAAACATATTTATGGCTTGTGCCGTGGAACCCATAACGCCGTATCTTGTATTTTTCGTAGTACTCATAAGGAATTGCATACAAGAAAGAAGTCTTTGGCATAGTTTGGTGGAAAGAAGTATCAAATACCGCAATTTGTGGCACGTTGGGTAAAAGCTCTATCGCCGCCTTTATTCCCATGACATTTGCTGGATTGTGCAAAGGTGCCAAAAATGACATCATTTCAATTGCATCCAAAGACTCCTTATCAATAATAACAGAAGAAGAAAATCGTTCGCCCCCGTGCACCACTCTGTGTCCAACCGCATCTATTTCGTTTAGAGACGAAATGACCTTGTAATCTTCAGAAGTTAAGAGATCTAAAACTTCTTTTAATCCTTCTTCATGATTTTTTATAACCTTCTCTATAACATATTTTTCTTCGTTTTTTCTGTGGATGATTCTTGATCCTTCTATACCTATTCTTTCGACCAATCCTTTGGCTAAAACTTTTTCTGTATTCATTTCAAGAAGTTGATATTTAATTGAAGAACTACCTGAGTTGATTACTAAAACTTTCATGTTTTTCCTCCTCACGAAAACGATTTTTAACTGTTAAATTATACCTCAATATTGAAAAAATTTCAAATAAAAAGTATTCAAGCATAATAAATTCCAATAACCTATTTTGATGGTAGTTAATTATGACCTAACATATAAAAAACATCCGCATGAAGCGGATGTTTTGATGATACGATTT
>NZ_AZRM01000025.1 GCF_002895605.1 Petrotoga miotherma DSM 10691 | reverse complement strand
GGGGCGGTGGGCGGGAAAAGATAAAAATGAATTATCAGCAATTTACTACTTACAAATTCCGTAAAATAAACTCCTTAAAACAACTCTAATCGAAAAATCCTTAAAACCACTCCAATTAAAGAAAAAATTCCTTAAGGGGCGGGGGGCGGGAATAGATAAAAGAAAACAAAAAGAGGGCCGAAGGCCCTCCCTAAACTTCCCTTTATCGCAACAACTGCAACACATTTTGTGGAATTGTATTCGCTTGTGCTAACATTGCATTCGATGCTTGCAAGAGTATCTGTTGCTTTGTAAAATCCATCATCTCTTTTGCCATATCTGCGTCTCTGATTCTGCTTTCTGCTGCAGTTAAGTTCTCCGATGCTACACCCAAGTTGGATATAGTATGTTCCAATCTGTTTTGGGCAGCCCCAAGTGAAGCCCTTGCTGTACTTACTTTGTGAATTGCAGCGTCCACAATCATTATCGATCTTTCAGCGCTATCTTGATCCGTTGCTTTAAGTGACTTTTCGTTGAGCCCAAGAGCTCCTGCACTCATATCGTCTATTCCAAGCACGATGTTGTGACCTTCATTCGCCCCTATTTGGAAAACAAGTTGATTAGCAGCGGTGTTAGTTGCTTCAACTCTAACAACGGCACTGTCTACAATTTCATTTAAAGGTAACGATCCTCCAAAATCATCAATAACAAATGCTGATGCATCCCATGTGAATGAAATTCCACCAATATTAGCTGTTCCCGCACTCAATTCGGATACTGTTGTAGCTATTCCACCAGCAGTTATTTGAGTTATTCTAACATCCAAAGTCGAGTCTGTTAAACCCTCTAATTGTCCAACTTCTACAACGTAAGTACCTTCCACCACTACAGCACCCGTTGATACTACAGCTCCAACGTTTATGTTTCCTCCCGTAACAACTTTAACATCGTCACTACCTCTGAATGATTCAATCTTACCATCAAGCAATTTCTGTGTGTTGAACTCTGTGGTTCTTGAAATCCTATCAATCTCGTCTCTTAGTTGATCTAATTCTAACTGAATTTGATTTCTATCAACATCTGTGTTGGTATCTGATGCAGCTTGAACAGATAATTCTCTCATTCTTTGAAGTATAGAGTGTGTTTCTGTCAATGCTCCTTCTGCTGTTTGTATCAAAGATATAGAGTCTTGTGCATTCTTTACAGCAGTTTCTAAACCTTTGATTTGACCTCTCATCTTTTCAGATATTGCTAATCCCGCTGCATCGTCTCCTGCTCTGTTGATCCTTAAACCAGAAGAAAGTTTTTCAAGTGTTTTACCCATAGATTGATTTACTTGATCCATCGATCTCCATGCATTCAATGCACTAATGTTGTGATTAATCCTCATAATTCATACACCTCCATGTGATTTTCTATTTCTTGCCCTTCCTTGGACAA
The DNA here is from genome assembly GCF_002895605.1 of Petrotoga miotherma DSM 10691. GTDB lineage: Bacteria > Thermotogota > Thermotogae > Petrotogales > Petrotogaceae > Petrotoga > Petrotoga miotherma. The sequence continues at coordinate 67,314 of NZ_AZRM01000025.1, read as the reverse complement.
GGATTTTTCCCTTAGCGCTAAGGATTTTCATACATATTATCGAACAGTTTGCCAAAAACTTTAGTGTTTTTAGTACTCTTTTTTGATTTTTTCTTTTTTGATCATAGCTAAAGCTTCCCTTAACTACTCATAATCACCCTTTGACACATTCGAAGGGTATTATTTGCCTTTAGTGAGTCTCTTCCAAAAATTGTGAGAAAATAATTGGTAAACTTAATTTTTCTCCAGTTTAATTGTTAACTATTTTCGTAAAAGATCCATTTTTCTCATAACTTTCATCCCCCATAATTCTTCTCATAAAACTCCAAATACTCTCCTGTTATAACCTTATCCATCCATTCTTTGTTTTCAAGGTACCAGCCTATCGTTATTTTTATACCTTCTTCGAACTTTGTCTCTGGTTCCCAGCCTAACTCTTCTTTTATTTTCGTTGGGTCTATTGCATATCTTCTGTCATGGCCTAACCTGTCTTTTACATGTTTAATCAACCCTTCGTTTATCTTCTCGTCTTTTGTTTTTTCTTGCAAGCATTCTATTATTATTTTTACTATCTCTATGTTTTCTTTTTCGTTGTGTCCACCTATGTTGTATACTTCTCCACTTCTTCCTCTTTCAAATACAAGTTCTATCGCTTTGCAGTGATCTTCCACATACAACCAATCCCTTATCTGTTTCCCATCCCCATACACGGGTAACTCTTTGTGATTTAATGCGTTGTTTATCATCAGCGGTATGAGCTTTTCTGGGAATTGGTATGGACCATAGTTGTTTGAACATCTTGTTATATTCGTATTTAAGCCGTATGTGTCGTGGTAAGCCTTTACTATCAAATCTGCACTCGCTTTACTTGCAGAGTATGGACTGTGTGGATCAAGGGGTGTTTTTTCTGTGAAGTATCCCGTTGGTCCCAACGCTCCATACACTTCATCGGTTGATACTTGTAAGAATTTTTGGTTTTTTCTTTCATCGTAGTATTTTTTGAATACATGCAACAACGTTTGTGTTCCCAGTATGTTTGTTTTTAAAAATATCTGTGGGTCGTGTATCGATCTGTCTACATGACTTTCTGCTGCGAAGTTTATTATCCCTTCTATTTCGTTTTCTTGGTATATCTTTTCCAACAGTTCTATATCGTTTATGTCACCTTTTATGAAGGTGAACCTATTTTTTTCTTCTTCGTTTAATTTGGATAGGTTATCCAAATTCCCTGCATAGGTTAGTTTGTCTAACCCTATTATTTTTTTGTCTTTGTGTTTTCTTAGGTAGTAGTATACGAAATTGCTTCCTATGAATCCAGCTACCCCTGTTACTAGGATACTCAATTCATATCACTCGCAAATCTTAGAATGTATTGACCATATTCAGTCTTTTCATATTCTTTGCCTAATTTAATCAATTCTTCTTTTGTTATCCATTTGTTCCTGTAGGCTATTTCTTCCAAACAAGCGATGTATAAACCAGTTCTTTTTTGAATGGTTCTAACAAAGTCAGCGGCGTTGGCAAGTCCATCGTAAGTGCCGGTGTCTAGCCATGCAAAACCTCTTCCAAGAAGTTCGACTCTCAATTGTTGCTCTTTTAGATACTCTCTGTTTAAATCAGTAATTTCTAATTCTCCTCTTGCAGAAGGTTTCAAATTCTTAGCCTTTTCAATCACAGAGTTATCATAAAAGTACAATCCGGGAATAGCGTAATTTGACTTAGGTTTTGAAGGCTTTTCCTCCAAACTTAAAACATTTCCCTGTTCGTCAAACTCTACAACTCCAAACTCACTGGGATTAGTTACATAATAACCAAATATAACAGCACCTCTTTCCACCTCAGAGGCCTTTTGAAGCTTTGGACCAAAACCTTGACCATAAAACACGTTATCCCCAAGGATTAAACAAACACTGTCTTTACCGATAAAATCTTCGCCAACATTCAAAGCGTCTGCAAGTCCTCTTGGTTTCTCTTGAATCTCGTAATCTATCTTTAGTCCTAAATGACTTCCGTCGTTTAATAGCCTTTTATACATATCAATATATTCTGGATTAGAAATTATTAGAATTTCTCTTATTCCAGAAATCATGAGAACGGATAATGGATAGTAAATCATAGGCTTATCGTAAATAGGCAATAATTGTTTACTTATTCCCTTTGTTATTGGGTAAAGTCTTGTACCATTTCCCCCTGCAAGGATTATGCCTTTCATGGTTTAAACCTCTTATCATTAAAATCATTTTTAAAATAAGAAAACCAAATTAAGTCAACATAATCACCATTTCTATAAACATGTTTTTTAAAAATGGCTTCTTGATTAAATCCATATTTTTTATAAAATCTAATTGCTCTTAAATTCGAACTTAAAACATTTAAATATATCTTATTCAAATTGAGGGTGTAAAAACCATAATTTAGAATTTTATCTGTTGCTAATGAAGCAACATTTAGACCCCAATACTTTTTTCTTGTTACTATTGCATATTCGGCATTTTTGTCTATATAGCTAATATTTTTTAAACTAATGGTTCCGATATATTCATCATTTTCATTTGCAATAGCATAATGTATATTTCTCTTATCTTCCCAAGAAGTCTTGATAAATGAAATCATATTTTCTGTTGGAAAAGGATATCTTGTAAAGAGTAAGTTTCTAGAAATATCTTCATCTTCAGTGAATTCTTTCATATAATCAGCATCTGTTAACTTTAAAGGTCGTAATTTAATATCCATCCTTCAGCGTCACTCCCTTTTGTAAAGAAGTCAATTGATAAAAAATGAATACTGAGAGTAATTAGACTTTATTAAAATAGGTTTTACAACAAAAATAGTAAGTAAATATCTGGAGTAAAATTAAGCTTACCGTTTATTTACCCACACTTTTTGGGAGAGAACCAAAATTTTATTTTTTCTCTTAAGTTAAATATATTGGTATTTTTTTAATTTATCAATACTTACACCAAAGTCTTCAGAAAGTCTAATGTTACTTTCTCTAAATTTGTTTACAATAATCTTTTTGTGTTCTTCTGTAAATTTTGGAATGAAAACATAATTTCTTTTATATAACAATTTACTAAGAATTTTAAAAAAGGAAATTTCGTTATCCCAAGTATTTTTATAGGTAGAAAGTAATACATCAATAACTCTGTTGTTAGGTAATTTTTTTAAAACATTTGTTATTTTCCTTGCATCAACAATTTCAGCATAATAACCTTCTTTAGTTTTTCTTTTATTTCTAAGATTATTCATTGCTAAAAGATTTTCTAAAATACTACTTTGCACATCGATTATTCGACTTAATTCTTTACAAAAAAAATGTTGATCGTATTTTAAATCTTCGTAAAGCAAAATGTGAATATTTTTCCTACCGAAGATATTAGAATATTCTGTCAAAATATCTGAAAAACGAAAAACTCTGTAAATATCTGCTAGATTATCTATTTCTTTTAATAGAAACTTATTAAAAGAATTTCTTTTTTCATCGTCTTTGAACAAATGATATCTTTCTACGTAGCTTGAATATATTAATTCTGTTTGATTCCTTAAAGTTACAAATATTATAATTTCATCTGCAAAGTTTTCAAAATATGTTTTTAATTTTCTAGGATATAGAAAAGGATCTACTACCTTTTTTTTTGTTTGAATTTCTTTAAAATATGGAATCAAGCATAAGTCTTCATTTGAGATTATATTTAATTTTGTTTCAGAGATATTGACTCTTTCTTGAAACGGAATATCAAAAACAACAGAATTTATTAGAGAGTTTGATAAAATAAATTGTTTCCCTTTTGAATAACGGATAAAATTGGTTTTTCCTAAGTAATTTATTTTCTTTTTTTGATGTAATTTTACAAATACTGCTTCTTGAAGAGTTGTCGTAGCTGTTTTTGGATAACCAATATGTATAACGATTCTTTTCATTTTTTCTCCCTTTCCTTTTCTAAATTATTTAGAAAATAAATCCTTATAATTGTTAATTACTCTTATTACATAATCTACCTCTTCATCTGTCATCCCATCATATATTGGTAAACTTAAGACTTTGTTTGCCATTTCTTCGGTGATGGGGAAATCACCTTTTCTGTACCCAAAATGTTTGTAGGCATTAGAAAGATGCGGTGGTATAGGATAATGAATTTGGGTCCCTATTCCATTTTCTTGTAGATAATTTTGCAATTTATCTCTTTCTTCAGTTTGAACAACAAATAAGTGCCAGACATGATCTGATCCTTTTCTAATTCTTGGTAATATAATTTTTGGGTTGTTTATTTCATTTAAATATTTTAAAGCTATTTTTTCTCTTTCTTTCCTCAATTCGCCATAATGAGATAGTTTGACATTTAGCAAAGTTGCTTGAATCTCATCCAAACGAGAATTTACTCCTTCTATCTCATTGTAGTATTTTTTTTGACTTCCATAATTTCTCAACATTTTAACTTTCTCAGCAATTTCTTTATTATCTGTTACTATCGCTCCACCGTCGCCAAAAGCACCCAAGTTTTTAGTAGGATAAAAGCTAAAACAACCTATATCGCCAAATGTTCCCGTTGTTTGATTTTCAAATTTTGCTCCATGACTTTGAGCACAATCTTCTAATAAGTATAAACTGTATTTTGTGGCTATACTTTTTATTTTATTCATATTAGCCGCTTGACCGTATAAATGGACTGCCATTATAGCCTTTGTCTTGCCCGTTATCTTTGCTTCTATCTTATCCGTATCTATGTTGTAATATTCATCCGGTTCAATAAAGACGGGGGTTGCATCATTTTCAGTAATCCCCAATACTGTAGCTATGTAAGTATTCGCAGGTACTATTATTTCATCCCCTTCTCCTAAATTTAGTGCTCTAACTGCTAATATTAAGGCATCTAATCCCGAATTAACCCCTACACAATACGAAGAACCTATAAAATTTGCAAAATTATTTTCAAACCTTTTTACATTTTCTCCCAAAATGTACCAACCAGATTCCAACACATCAATAGCTGCTTTGTCGTATTCACTCTTATATTTTTCGTATCCTCTTTTCAGTTCATTAAAGTTTATTTTCATCTTTCCAATAACCTTCTTTCACTAATTTTAAAAAATTGTTGTAATCTCTGATGTAATCACTTTCATCATAATAATCAGATGCTGCAACACATAACACTGAATTTTCCTTTATCCAATACATATCATGCCAAATCCCTTTTCCTACCAATAAACCCTTTTCAGGAGAGTTCAACAAAAACTCCTTTTTCCCCTTGCCATCGTCTAAAATGACGTTTATTTTCCCATAAGGACACCAAAGAAGTTGATTTAATTCTCTATGAGCATGCCCACCTCGTTTTGTTCCAACAGGAACATAGTAGGTATAGTATATCCTTTTTATTTCAAAAGGTATGTTTTGGTTTGATTCAAAAAAAGAAAGGAAACCTATTTCTATTCTGCCTATTTGTTTAAAAGTAATTAGTTTATACATATTGATTGCCTCTACGCTCTTAATTTTTTAAGAAAGCCAGTTTTTTAACATAAAGAAGTTGCCGATATTTAATTCAAAAATTTTTAAGTGCCATTTCGGTTAGCAAAAAATTAATACTAATTTCAAACTAGCGAATATGTAATAAATTAATTTAATCTTAAAAAGAGCACACTCTAACCATTTCAATGAAAGTTTAACAAAATTCATAACAATTTTATAAGTTCGTTTTCTTGTTCTTTCGATAAATATTTACTACAATTCTTAAGTATGTATGAAATCATTTTTGTTTTTTCTTCTGGATTTTTGCAAATTTTTACTGAATAGATGGCACGTCCGAAGTAATTAAAATAAGCAATTTTTCTTTCTTTTTCATTTAAAAGATGCTCGTAATTCAACAGAATTTTATGTAATCCGATTATTCTTCTAAAACTTCCTATATGCTTAGATGTAACATTGTTACTATGTTCGTATCTAAATGATAGATCCTTGAAAACAAACTTTGGCTTAGAAATATTTACTAGTTTTAAGTAAATATAATAATCATAACCGTATAAACCTTTTTGAGATAGAAACTCGTCCTTGTCGTTAAGATAATCAATTTTCATTAAGTTTTCTTTAGTAAATAGTACATTGGAATCTGTTCCTACATAATTTCCTTTTATAACTAAAAATTTTAATAAATCTTCTTTATTCAACTTGTTAGGATCTAATTCGAAATTATTCCAAATTTTCTTCAAATAATTTGAAACTATATTCTCGTCGGTTATATAAGTAAAATCATTTACTATAAAAGAATATTTATAAACATCATTTATTCGTGAAATTTCCACGGCATAACTTTCATATAATCCATCGTCTTGATGAACAACTTTAACAAAATCTCCGTTAGCCTTCTTCAATAATTCTTTTGTAGTTTGCAATCCCCCAAGATTTATGTTATTTCTAAATAATTTTATATTCTGAAATCGTTTTTGATATTTACTAAGTATTTTATAACTATTATCAGTTGATGCATCATCAATGACTATTATTTCATATGGTTCAATTTTTTGCTTTAAGATCGAACTTAATGATTTTTCTATAAACTTTTCACCATTGTATACAGGCATCACATAACTTATTTTCAAATCATTAACATTTTTTTTTAGATAATTGATAGATAAATCCTTCTTTGGATAAGAAATAATTTCTTCGATTTCATATATTTGCTGCTCCAACGTGTAATTATCTTCGATAAACCTACGGTAACTTTCTGAGTCGTAAGTTTCTTCTGTTACTTTTTCTACCGCTTCATCGATTGTGTTATATATAAGCTCATTAGGCCATTGTTCTTTTGAACCACTATAATTTAAAATTACTGGTTTTATTCCTCTTGCCATGCTTTCTAAAATGTTGTAAGGATGGCCTTCATGTATGCTTGTTGAAATTATGTAGTTTTTATCTTCTAAAAATTTTTCTACTTCGTTTATCCAACCATGTAGAATGAAATTGTCTTCCATTTTCATTTCTTTTTTTATGTGTTCAAAGTATACTTTGTATCTAGGGTCTTGAAAATCTCCTCCAATGTGCAGTTTATATTGTTTATCTATTTCTTTTAATTTACTTATTATTTGAATCCATTCAGCTGGGTTCTTTTTGTAGTTTATATGAGCTAACACAGCTAAGTTGTATCCTGGTTTGTGTATAGAGAATTTGAATTTGTCTAAGTCAACCCCGTTGTAAACAATTTCTTCTTTGCATGATTGAAGATCAAGATTAGGATGTAATTTATGAAAAATTATTTTCATCGAATTTGCTACAAAGATCAATTGATCAATATTTCCCCAATTTATTTTTTCAGGCATGTCCGTAAAGACTTCGTAACTATGCAATCTACAAATAACTTTTTTATTTGCTATTTCAGGGACTTTGTTAGTTGCAAATATTGCTAAGTCATTTGCCCATTCGAGCCAGACTATGTCCGCCCATTTTATCGCTTGTGTTATTTCGTTTGCGTCTGTTGATACTACGAGTTTGACATCGTATCCAAGCGAGAAGGTTTCTACTATGTCTTTTAGGAAGTTGTCTAAGACAGGAAGGCAAAGGAAGGCTATCTTTGTGTCTTTTTTTATCTTGTTTCTTATTTCTAAGAACTTCTTTTTCATTTGTGGGTTATTAGTTAGTTCTGCTGCTTTTAGGTAAAATCTTAGAGATGCTAATTTGCTTCTGTCTTTGAATTCTATGTCTCCTAATAGATCATAAGTTGCCCAATCTTTGTCGTGTATCCTCATGAGGTATCTCCATGACTCCATTTCTTGATTCATTTCTTTTAGTAAATACCCATAGTTGAATAATATGTCTGAGTCAATAGGGTTTATTTTTAATCCTTCTTCGAATTGTTCTTTGGCTTTTTCTAGTTCTTTTTTGTTGAAGTGTATTAGTCCTTTTAAGTTGTATTTTTTCGGATCATCATCGGATATTTTTTCTATTTGTTCTTGAGCTTTGTTTATTTCTCCTTTGTTTATCAATTCAAAGATTTCTTCGTACATGGGAATCCTCCTTAGCTTTTGAAGTTGTCTTTAGAAGTTCTAAAACTTGATAAATAGCGCCCCTTCGCCCCACAGCCCGCCCTCTAAAGAAGAGGCCTGCGGCCCCTTAGACCCTCGTGGTGGAGGGCTTCACCCTGTACCCCACCCATGAGGATGATAGTATTTTATGGCCTTTTAATATTTCTTTTTAAGTAATTGTTTATCCTATTTTTATCGACTGAAATTGAGGGATTTTTAGCAGAGTTTTCCGAAAGCGATATTTTTGCCAAAAATTTTTGCTAAAAACTGTTGCTTTTAATTTTTAGTATGGTATAATATTTGTAAGATTTTTATATGTTTTGGTTATTGGTATAAGGGTTCCATTAACAGGGCTTTTTGCCCGGAGGAGGAAGGGTCATGGCAGAGGAAAAAAAGAAAAAGAAAGATAAGCCAAAAGATAAACCAAAGAAGTAGTTAAGTGATATTGATCGGAATGAAGGCAGATAATTATTTATCTGCCTCCTACTTTTTATTAGCGCCCTTTCACCAGGCTGGGTGGGAAGGCTTCGCCCTGTGCCCCTTTGAAAATCAAAAACTTATTTTTAAAAATTATGAAGTTTCTAAAATATTTATTCTATCTAAGTTTGCGCCCCTTCGCCTCGCAGCCCACCCTCTAAGGATGAGCAAAAGGCTTTCCCTTTCACCCTGCTCCCCCCACCCATTAGGAATGAAAATGTAGGACTTCTCCCTGCAGCCCACCCATAAGGATGAAGTGAAGGAGCTCTTTACCTCGCTTCCCACCCAGTGCAAACCCATTGTTGACTTCTTAGGTAAAACTGTGTATAATGTTATATATACGTATGCCTAAGGAGGAAGTTTTGTGTATTTTTTTAATAATCTTTCGGATATTAAAGGGCAGGAAGAAGGGTTTTTTAATAAGAAGATTAGTATAAAAGGCAAAATTTTTTATGTTGATGAGGCAAAGGATTTTTATTATTTGTTTGTTACTGATTATAGCTATTCTTTTTTGTGTAAGTCAGAAAACAACAAAACGCCCCGAACGAGCTCAAGGAAAGATGAGTGGTTTAGATTTGAAGGGGTATTAGAGTACGATAGTGAAATGGGGAGTTATTGTTTGAAAGTGGACACAATAAAAGTTGCTGTTCCTTCGGTTTGGCATGATCTTTCGGTAGAAAAGAGGGTTGAACTTCATGCGCATTCAAAGATGAGCTCAAAGTTGTCCATATTGGATATGGAGGAGTTAGTGGATGCTGTTTCTTCGTTTGGGCAAAAGGCGGTTGCCATTACGGATAACGAGAATGTGCAGATAATTCCTTATTTCTATGAGTATGCTAAGAAAAAGGGTATAAAAGCAATTTTTGGTTGTGAGCTGAATGTGCACGATGAGAGAAGAGGAATCGTAAAACACGTGAATGTGCTGGTTAAGAATAAAGAGGGGTTGAAGAATCTTTATAAAATAGTATCGATTTCACATATGAACGTTGTGAATAAAAGTGCGATAATTTCACTTTCTGATTTGAAGAATTTAAGAAGAGGGCTACTTTTGGGTTCTTCATTGGATGGATTTTTGCTTTACGATTTTCTGAATAAGTATTCTACTGACGATTTAAAGGAATGGGTAACTTTTTTTGATTATATAGAGCTTTTCCCAAGGGATTGTTATAACGATTTGTGTTTGGAGAAGGGTAAGATTATCGATTATTCTAAAACAGTGTATGAGATTGCAAAAGCTTTAAAAAAGCCTGTTGTTATGTCGGGTGATGTTCATTATTTGAGAGAAGAAGATCGAGAGTATTTAAACGCTATGATCTTTGGTACTTCCACAAAGAGTAACCCAAGGAAGGCTACGCGAAGTATTAATTATTTGAGAAGCACTTCTCAGATGTACGATGCGGCATTTGAGATCTTTAAAAAACGCGGTATTGCAAAAGAAATCGTTGTGAAAAATCCAAATAAAATCGCTGGTGAGGTAGAGGAGTTTGCCCCTTTTGACTTTAAATTGAAGGCGCCTTATATCCCTTCTGCCGACCAAAATTTGAGAGATATCGTATATAACAACGCAAAAAAGATGTATGGAGAAAAGTTGCACCGTATAATTATAGATAGGATAGAGAAGGAATTGAAAAGTATAATAGATAACGGGTATGCTGTGATATTTTTGATCTCAGCCGATATGGTCAAGAAGTCTTTAGAGATGGGCTATCCGATCGGTTCGAGGGGGTCAGTTGGTTCTTCGCTTGTCGCTTTTCTTTTGGGGATAACTGAGGTTAATCCTTTGCCACCACATTATTTTTGTGAGAGTTGTGGGTTTATAGAGTTCAGTGAGGATTTAAACTTGAGTGGTTTTGATTTAAAAGAGAAGTCATGCCCAAATTGTGGTGCGATTTTGAACTCCGACGGACATAATATAAGGTTTGAGGTTTTTATGGGGTATTCTGGTGAGAAGATCCCAGATATAGACGTGAATTTTTCGGCTGAGATCTTCAACGATATACAAAGGTTCTTGGAAGAGAAATTTGGTAGGAACTATTGTTACAAAGCAGGCACGATAAGTACCATCTCGAGGTACAACGCTTTGAAGATGGCGTTCAATTATTTCAAGGATGAAGATATGAATTTTGCACATCTTTTTTGGGCTTCTCAAAAAATTAAAGGAACAAAGTTGAATACAGGTCAACATCCATCAGCTATGATAATAATCCCTCAAGAGTACGATGTTCACGATTTTACTCCTTATCAATATTCTGCAAATTCTCCTGAGATTGGTATCGTTACAACACATTACGATTTTAAGGCTTTAGAAAATGATTTGCTGAAAATAGATGTGTTGTCTCACGATGGTCCAACCTTTTTAAAAATGCTTAAGGAATTAACCGGTTACGATTACAACAATATTTCGATGCACGATGAGCGGGTTCTCTCACTTTTCTCTTCTACAAAGGAGTTGGGAGTGGATCTTTCAGAGATAGGTACGGAGATTGGAACGTTGGGCGTACCGGAAGTTTGGACACCTTTTTCCCACAAGATGCTCACCGAGACAAGGCCCAAAACTTTTTACGATCTGTGTAGGACGAATTCACTTGCACACGGAACGGATATTTGGTTCAACAACGCCCGCGAGATAGTTTTGAAGAATGTTGCAGGTATCGATCGGATCGTTAGCTGCAGAGACGATATTTTGACAACGCTTGAGTATTTTGGAGTGGAACCAAAAACGGCCTTTATGATTATGGAAAAAGTGAGAAAGGGGAAAGAGCTTACAGAGAAAGAACTGAAGGCAATAGATGATTCAGAAGCTCCCGAATGGTACCTTGATTCTTTGAAGAAGATTCATTATCTATTCCCAAAGGCCCATGCGGTTGCCTACATGATAATGGCGTATAAGATAGCGTTTTACAAACTTTATTATCCTCTCGAGTTTTACAGCGTTTATTTTACTATCAGAGCGAGGTTTTTTGATATTGATATTATAATGGATGAAGCATTGACGGTTCAGACGATTACGAAGCTTTCAAAAAAGGAATTCCAACATAATTACGAAGAGTCCAATTTTTATTCCACGCTTAAAACCGCCTACGAGATGAGAAAGAGAGGTTTTGGCTTTTTAAGACCGGATCTTTACAAGAGTGAGGCAAAGGTTTTTAAAATTGAAGGGGAATACTTGAGGATACCTCTGACCAAAGTGAGAAATATTGGTAGCAAGAATGCCCAGCGAATCCTAAAAGAAAGGGGAGGGTCTACAGAGAAAACTCTCCTTTCAAAATAATGTTATCGCACATATAGAAATTAACACAAAGTTAATAAAGTTATGATATTATATTAATGTTACGTTTTTCATTTTCAAAAAAATCAAACATTAGGAGGGATCGGTATGAAAAAGATAGTGGTTTCTTTATTCGCTTTAATAGTTTTAACTGCGGTTGTTTTTTCGGCTCCTTTAGGGTTAGGTGTAAAAGTTGGTGAACCAACGGGTTTGTATATAAGGAGTTATACTAGTTCAACGAGTTTCGCCGGTATCACGGCTGCCTGGTCTTTTACCCACGACAGTTTCACTATACAGGCAGATTTTAACGGTGTTTCTCCAAATCTTTTTGGTGATATTGATTTTAGCTATGGTGCAGGTATTCATCTTGGTGTAAAAGACGATTTAAATTTAGGAATACGCTTCCCATTGGGTTTGAATTTTGCTATTCCTGAAACTCCATTGATCACATTTTTAGAAATTGCACCAGGTTTTAAAGTTACCCCTGAAACAAACTTTGATTTAAGCGGAGGATTAGGTTTATTTTATACTTTTTAATGTGCATTCTTCTTTTAATTTGACATAATTATCAGTTTATGATATAATAAGTTGACAAGAAATATAGATTAAGGAGTGTTAGACGTGAAACAAGGTATTCATCCAGAAATGAAGCTTATAACCGTAAAATGCGCCTGTGGCGCTGAACATACTATGTATTCAACAGTTGACAATTTCAGATTAGATGTCTGCTCTGAATGTCATCCTTTCTACAAAGGAGAATTAGGTTCACAAATATTGGATACAGAAGGTAGAGTTCAGAAGTTTAAGAACAAATACAAAGATTTTCTTGAAAACTAAAAATCTCTAATTTTCTTGTTGGGGGGGATTTATTAGAGTTAAGGAATAAAAGTATCAAGAGATGAAAAGCGTTATCCAGTTGGTCCTTGCTATTGGTAAATTTTTACTAATATCCAGCTGGAAACATAACAAAAAATCTCGGAGGTGAAAACCAACGCCTGGACCCAGGCCATCCTTTTATGAAGGGTGATATCACGACTTAGCAAGGTTCTCGTGATTAAGAAAAAAGGGCAAGGTAATTATTTTGGTAAATGAAAGTTTAGCAACAGGGGATTCTGTGAAAGGTAAAGTAGTCGATATCAAAAAGTTTGGTGCTTTTTTGGAACTTGAAAATGGTGAAGAAGGATTTGTACACATTTCAAAGATTTCAAAAAAGTATGTAAGAGAGATATCCAATTTTTTAAAAATTGGTGATGAAGTTCAAGGAAAAGTCATAGGAAGAACAAAAGATGGAAAGTATGAGCTGTCTTTAAAGGATTATGACGAGCAAAAAGAGGATACGGGAAAATCACACAATTTTGAAAAAAGATTGAACCAGTATCTAAAAGACAGCGAAAAGAAGATATCCGAGTATAAAAAGCACCTAGATAAGAAAAAGAATACACGAAGAAGATAATTAATTATAGGTTATGTATATATAGGATAACAACCGAGAGGGAGATTTTCTCCCTCTCAATTATTTTTTATGTCTTAAAAAATCTAAACTTAGACCTTTGCTTTTTAAAGTTACAAACTTTGTGGTAAAATAATTGAGAAAGTGGGGAACGTTTGCTGCGGTGTGCAAACGATGTTTTTAAAATAATTTTGACTTTGAACTTGATTATGGGGTTCTTAAGGGGTTAACCCCTTAACGTCTGGGAGCGCGGTGAAGTGGCGCTAAAATAAGTTTTAAAGTGTCTACAAACAAGTACTATAATAAAGATCTAAGGAGGATTAGCATTTGAGTACTTATACAAGAATAAAAGGTACTAAGGACATTTTTGGCGAAGAAGTTAAGTACTGGGAATACATCGAAAATACTGCAAAGAAACTTTTCAAAATATACGGCTACAAAGAGATAAGAACCCCATTAATTGAAAAAACCGAACTTTTTAGCAGAGGAATAGGCCAAGAAACAGATATTGTTCAAAAAGAAATGTACACTTTTGATGATAAAAAAGGAAGGTCACTAACTTTAAGACCCGAAGGAACCGCTTCGGTAGCAAGAGCTTATATAGAAAACTCTTTAATAACGTTTGGTTCTCCTCAAAAATTATTTTACATAGGTCCCATGTTCAGATATGAAAAACCCCAAGCCGGACGTTATAGGGAGTTTTACCAAATAGGGGCGGAGATTTTTGGAACAGACCATCCTTTAGCTGATGCTGAATTAATCACATTTGTCTACGATTTCTTCAACAAGCTAAAATTAAGCAATTTTAAAGTGAAAATCAACAACATAGGTACCTTTGAAAGTAGGGAAAAATACAAAGAAGTATTGAAAACGTATTATCAACCATTGTTACCCAACCTATGTGAAGATTGTCAAAGACGGTTCAACACGAATATTATGAGGTTGTTGGACTGTAAAATCGACGTGGAAGCGGCAAAAAACGCTCCTTCCATCTTAGATTATTTAGACGAAGAAAGTCGCGAACATTTCAACAATCTCCAAAAATATTTGAAGGCTTACAATGTACCCTTTCAAGTTGATCCAAAGATCGTTAGAGGTTTAGATTATTACACAAAAACGGCTTTTGAGGTAGAACATTCTGATATGGGTGAACAAGCTGTCATAGCAGGTGGTGGTAGATACGACGATCTCGTCGAACAATTAGGGGGTCCTAAAACTCCTGGGGTTGGTTTCGCTATAGGGGTTGAAAGAGTAATAGAAGCATTAAAAAGAGAGAATGTCGAGGTTGAAAGTGAAAGTAAAATAGATGTTTACGTAGCTTTTCAAGGTGAAAAGGGTGAAATGGCAGCTGTTACTTTATCAAAAGAACTAAGAAAGAAAGGCATAAATACTTATCTAAATATATCGAAAAGAAATTTATCGGGGCAATTTAAACATGCCAACCGATTAAACGCTAAATATGTGGTTGTAATAGGAGAGGAAGAAATTTCTAGAGATATTGTCACAATAAAGAATATGAAAAGTGGTGAACAGACCCAGATCGAAAGAAATTGGGTAACTGAAATCATTGTGGAAAAGCTTAGAGAAGAATAAAGACTTTTTTAACTGGAGGAAATGGAATGATTTTGCTGAGACCTTTTATTATTTTTATAACCTTTGTTTTGTCATACATACCTGTCCTACAATTCGTTGGATTGGCGTTATTATTTTTTATTTATCACGTTTTGATCAGAAATAGAAATCTTCATATTGAACGAATGAAAAAGGTTTATGAAACAAATAATTTGACCTTTCCAGATATAAAAGAGAAGAGCCCCATAATTTGGTTTGTTTTGTACATTGTTTCTTTTTTGGTATTAAATGTTTTTTATCTATACTTGATACAACAAGTAGGAAGTTTAACATTCGAAGAAATGCAAACTTTCACACTACCTAGTTGGCAGATTTATTTATTTTTAGGAAGTTTTCTATTAAGCTGGATCTCATATGCTAGTATGATAAATAGGATTGACAGAGACCAATGGCAGCTTCAAGAATCCGAAATTAGCAATAAAATAGTTAAAAATCGTTTCATCAAATTGAGAGAGGGAAACGTCGTCATGTTATTGAGAATTATTACCCTTGATGTATACCAATGGTTTCTTTTGTTTTTCTTAATAAGAGAAACAACAATACATTATTTTGAGGATGGAACCGCTACGGGAAGGTATCTTCAACTGGTCAAAAAAGATGAGAAAGAAACACAAAACGAAACTTCAACAAATGGCGCAGCCGAGAAACCTGCACAAGAGGACCCTTATGAAAAAATAATCAATCAAATTAAAAATGTAGGGGAAGAAGAAAGATATAGTACTATTTTTTCTCATGTTACGTCCATATCAGACAAAAAGAAAGCCGAAGAGATATTAGAAAAGTTACTAGAAGAAGGTTATATTAAAGAAGAAGAATACAAAAAACTCCAACAATTTTTATAATCTTTGTGGGGTGGGCAGCGGGGCGAAGGGACGCTATATAAAGAATTATAGAATATTTTTATAGGATCTTAAGGGGGAACCCCCTTAATGTGTGGAGGCGATATCAACTATGTTTGTCCCATTATCAGGTGCAGATATTACTGACTTAGAGAAACGAACCATTATGGATGTTTTGAATTCTGAAAGACTTGCTTTGGGCCCTTATTTAGAAAAGTTTCAAGAAATAATAAAAGAATACACTGGTACGAAATATGCTCTAGCTGTAAACAGCGGGACATCAGCCTTACATTTGATTTTAAGGGCCTTAGATTTTCAACAAAATCAAAAAATGATCGTAACACCTTTCACTTTTATTTCTTCGGCTAACGTGGCTTTGTTTGAGAAAGGAGTACCGGTCTTTGTTGATATAGATCCTCATACTTACAACTTATCCGTTAAAAACTTAAAAGAGTTCATAGACAAAGATTACAAAGACGACGTTACGACCTTTATGGGTGTAGATATTTTTGGAGTTCCCTTGGAATGGGATGAGATACTTGAGATACTTCCAGATAAAATAAAAATAATTGAAGATTCTTGCGAAGCCCTAGGTGGAGAATATAAAGGGCGTAAATTAGGAACTTTTGGAAAAGCTGGTACATACGCCTTTTATCCAAATAAACAGATAACCACCGGTGAAGGTGGGGTTATAGTTACTGATGACGAAGAAATATTTGAGTTATGTAAGTCTATGTGTAACCAAGGTAGAGGCAAAAGCGGTGAGTGGTTAATTAGTGAAAGGCTTGGATACAATTATCGAATGGATGAAATGTCTGCGGCACTTGGTTTTGCCCAAATGAAACGAATAGAGGAAATAAGTTCTAAAAGAAAAGAGAAGGCTATGAATTATTTTGAGTTGTTCAAAAGTGAAGAAAGAATAATTTTACCTATTATTCCTCAAGAAGTTACCTCTCAAAGTTGGTTTGTATTCGTTTTGAGATTGAACTTAGATTGGGTATCAGAGTTAATTCATATACCTAAATGGGTTAGAAATTTTGATCTACCTATCAAAATTGAAGGGGAACAAAATCGAAAAGAATGGAAAGAATTGGTAAATAAGATTAGAAATATCTTACAAACCTTCTTAAAAAAATTGAGTGAAAAGGGTGTTGAATCCAAAAATTACTTTTACCCTGTTCACTTACAACCTTTTTATAGAAAAAAGTTCGGCTATGAAGAAGGAGATTACCCTGTCACGGAGCTTATCTCAACTTTGACTTTTGCGATCCCATTTTTCTCCAACATCAGTCTTGAAGAACAGAATTACGTATATAGAATAATAACAGATAGCTTAAGGGAGATAAAAGATGAAACATTTGTCTAAAAGATCTTTTAGATTGATGATAATTGACTATATTTTGTTTTTCCTTGCTTACATTGTTGCAATGTTCATAAGGTTTCAATTTGACTTTGTGGAGATGAGAAAGTACATCTCCCCCATCTTTTTCTTTCCTTTGATTATGGTAATTGTTTTTTATTACTCTGGAATATATAGATATATTTGGAGATTTGCCACTCTTAACGAATTAAGACCTGTATTTAACAGTGGTTTCATAGGTTTTCTTATCAACTTTTTTGTTTTTGAGTTTATAAGAAGATATATAAGCGATATTTTCACTCTTCCTTTCAGTGTGGCAGCAACCGCATCGGTGGTTGGAGTAGTCTTTGTTTCAGCTAGTAGGATATATTGGTTTTCAAGGCATTCTCGAAATTATAAAAAGCGATTAAACGGAATCAAAAATATCCTTATAATAGGAGCAGGCGATGCAGGAACAGAATTATTGGGAGAATACGAGAGGCATCCAGAAGAGGGATCAGTTGTAGGGTTTTTGGATGATGACCCAGAAAAGATAGGAAGAAACATTCGAGGCTATCCTGTATTGGGGAAAATAAACCAAGTTATGGATTTTGTGGAAAAATACAACGTTGAAGAGGTTATAATAGCTATTCCCAGTGCTTCATCAGATCAGATAAAAAAAATCATCGATTATGTTGATACAACAAAGGTTAGGTTAAAAACTTTGCCTGGAATCTTGGAAATTTTAGATAACAAGCTATCGCTTGGTTTTCTGCGAGAGGTTGATATTTCCGATTTACTGGGTAGAAAGGAAGTGAGCGTTGATTTAAAAGAGATCAAAGATTACATAAAAGGCAAAAAAATACTGGTTACAGGAGCAGGGGGAAGCATAGGTTCTGAAATATGTAGACAGGTTTTACCAATGGGTCCCAAAGCTCTTTTTTTACTTGGAAAAGGTGAAAACAGTATTTTTGAAATATCAAATGAACTGAGAGACAAGTTTTCAGATGCGTTTATAGAAGAAATTATCGCGGATGTATCAGATGAAAATAGAATGAGGTATTTATTTTCAAAATATAAATTTGATGTTGTTTTTCATGCCGCTGCCCATAAACATGTACCTCTCATGCAAAAAAACCCAACTGAGGCCTTCAGAGTCAATACAATTGGAACTTACACCGTAGCAAAACTTTCAGGAGAATATAATGTAGAAAGATTTGTATTTATCTCCACAGACAAAGCCATCAAACCAACATCCATAATGGGTGCTTCAAAGAGACTTGGGGAAATTATAGTAAAGACATTGTCTAACTTTCATCAAACAAAGTATGGAATAGTAAGGTTCGGGAACGTTTTAGGAAGTAGAGGGAGTGTAATTCCAATTTTCAAAGAACAGATACAAAAGGGTGGTCCCGTTACTGTTACACATCCCAATATGAAAAGGTATTTCATGACCATTCCTGAGGCTGTCTCTTTAGTATTACAATGTGGACAGTTTGCTCAAAAGGCTGAAATATTTGTTTTAGAAATGGGAGAGCCTGTCAATATTGATCGATTAGCCAGGGATTTGATCAGACTTTCCGGATACATCCCTGACCAAGATATAAAAATAGTTTATACAGGCATCAGGCCTGGTGAGAAATTATATGAAGAAATATTCTTGGAAGATGAAGATTACGAAAAAACTAGAAACAGACGAATATTTATTTCAAAATCTAACAACAATGAAATAAATAAAGAGAAACTAAACGAATTGATAGGGCGAATAAATATTATGATAAAAAACAACGATTACAACAGTGCTATTGAAATAATAAAAGATTACATACCAGATTCAAATATATCAAATATCAGCGAAGGGGCGCTAATAACTACAACAATCAAACAAGGAGGCAAAAAGCTATGAAAGCATTAATACTCTGTGCAGGAAAGGGAACAAGACTTCGACCACTAACCTTCACGAACGCAAAACCATTGATACCAATAGCTAACAAACCAACCATCATGTACAGCTTGGAAAAAATAAGAGACGCAGGGGTTACAGAGATCGGTTTGGTAGTAAATTCAGAAAATATAGAAGATTTTAAAAATGTCTTAGGAGATGGAAGTCAATTAGGTATAAAATTATCATATATAATACAAGAGCATCCAAAAGGTTTGGCGCATGCGGTAAAGGTCTCAAAAGAATTCCTTGATAATGATGACTTTATAATGTATCTAGGGGATAACCTTGTAAATTTTGATCTTAAAAATTTTATAGACCAGTTTAAGCAAGGAAATTATGAATCTTTTATTCTCTTGACTTCCGTCGATAACCCTTCACAATTTGGAATAGCAGTGATGGAAGATTCGAAAGTGACAAAAGTTGTCGAAAAACCAAAAGATGCTCCATCAAATCTCGCAATAATTGGGGTTTACATATTCACCCCAAAGGTTTTTGAGGCAATTGAAAACATTCAACCTTCATGGAGAGGGGAACTTGAAATAACCGATGCCATTCAATGGTTAATAGATAATTCAAACAACGTTGGAGCTCACATAGTAGAGGGATGGTGGAAAGATACCGGAAAACCTGAAGATTTAATCGAAGCGAATAGAACAATTCTTAGTACCTTAAAAGAACAAAAAATAGAAGGAGAAATAAGATCAGATTCTTCAGTCCAAGGAATGGTACACATCGGGAAAAATACAAAGATAATGAATTCTATCATCAGAGGACCTGTAATAATTGGAGAAAACGTTACAATAAGTAATGCGTACATAGGGCCATACACAAGTATTGGCGATAGTGCATACATAAACTCTTCAGAGATTGAAAACAGTATAATTTTAAGTTATGCAAATATTTCAAATGTGTATATAAGGATAGAATCATCTATTATTGGAGAAAATTCAAAGATTTTTTCTACAGAACGAAAACCATATTCACTAAAATTGGTGATAGGCGATTATAGCAATATACAAATACCGAAATAATAGCTAATTATGTGGGGGTGAAAATAATAGACAATAAAATAGAAGTAATAACCGAACTTTGGAACAAACTGTATTCTGATAACTATAAATTGGAAATTCTCTTAGACTTTTTAAAATCAAAAAAAGATTCTTTCACATATACGCCAAAAGATAAATTTTGGTACAAGAAAGGTTTGGTCTATTCAACTTATGTTGATCTTTTCGCCGGTGATTTTGACAAAATGAAAGAAAAATTAGATTATTTGAGTAATTTAGGTGTAACTATCTTATGGCTTCTTCCTATTTTACAGTCCCCAATGAAAGACCAAGGATTCGATATTTCAGATTTTTACAAAGTTCGAGATGAATTGGGTGGTAACGAAAGTTTTTTTGAATTCATCAACCTTGCCCACGAAAAAGGTATAAAGATCCTTTTTGATGTTGCAATAAACCATACTTCTGATGAACATCCATGGTTTCAAGAGGCAAAAAAATCAAAAGATTCTAAGTATAGGGATTATTACATATGGAGTGACACCGATAAAAAATACTCCCAGGCCCGACTGCTTTTTAAAGGGATGGTAAACAGCAACTGGACCTACAACCCTGAAACGAAAGACTATTACTTTCATAGATTTTACGAAATACAGCCGGACTTAAATTACAAAAATCCTGATGTTTTGATAGAGATGATAAAAGTTTTTACCTTCTGGAAAGAACACGGTGTAGATGGTTTTCGAATGGATGCAGCACCATTTTTGTGGAAAGAAGAAGGTACTAGCTGTGAAAATTTAATTCAAACTCACTGGATTTTAAAAATATTCAGGGCAGCTTTAGATTACCTAAAAGAAGGAACCGCATTGATAGCAGAAGCTAATCAACCTCCTAAAGACGTCGTTGCGTATTTTGGTAATGCTGACGAATGCCAGGTTGCATACCATTTCCCCGTTATGCCAAAAATTTTCTTGTCTATTGCTGAAGGGGCACCAAATTATATAATAAATACTCTTTCTGAAAGAGTTACCCCGCCTATTCCAGAAGATTGCCAATGGTTCGTTTTTCTAAGATGCCACGACGAATTAACCTTAGAATTCGTTGACCCAGAAGAAAGAGCGAAGATATTGAAATATTATCTTCTAGATGAAAGATGGAACTTCAGAGAAGGAGAAGGGATCGCGGGAAGATTGTACAACCAAATGGGTAAGGATTATAAAAAAGTGCTTTTAGCTTATTCAATTTTGTTTTCTTTGGACGGAACACCAATAAATTATTATGGTGATGAAATAGGGATGGAGAACGACGAGGAATTCTATAAAAAAATGACCGAAAAAATAGGCTACAAAGATTCAAGATTTTTCAACAGGGGACCTTTCGACGAAGAGAAAAGAAAAGAGGCTCTAAACATCGCTAACAGTGATAGTTATAGTTATAAGATTTTTCATGGAATAAAAAAGATGCTTGATTTGAAGAAGGAAAACGAAGATCTATTTTCAGAAAAACCAATCTACGAAAATATCGACGGGGTATTTAAAGTTACAAGAAAAAAAGCAAATAAAAGTATTGTTATTTATAACAACTTGACCGCTGAAAGCAAATCATTAGATAATATCACTTTGCAACCTTATGAATATGTGTGGAAAATAAGTTAAAAGCGCCCCGAAGGGGCGCTATATACAAAGTTTCTAAAGATACTCAAAACTCTTTTAGGAGGAAAATTAATTGACAAAAAATGATTTCATTGAAATAAAAAGAATAGTTTATGATGCGGGAGAAAAATTAAAAGTGTGGAGCACCGAGAATTTCCATGTTAATTCAAAAAAATCTCGAACCGATCTTGTAACCGATGTAGATTACCAAATACAGGAATACCTAATAGAAGAGATAAATAAAAGTTTCCCAAATTCATTATTTTTAGCAGAAGAATCAGGACTAACCCAAACTCCTGATAAAAACGAATATTGGGTTATAGACCCTATAGACGGTACGGTAAATTTTTCAAGGGGTTTGCCAGAACATTGTATCTCAGTAGCATATGTTGAAAACAAAGAACCAACGATAGGTATCATCTATTCACCTTTTATGAACCTTTTTTACTCTGCCACAAAAAACAATGGCGCTTATTTAAACGATGAAAGATTGAAACCAAACTGGGCAAAAAATTTTGAAGATGCTATGATTTCTCTTGGAAATGAGAGAGGGAATACATACAAATATTTCAAAGCGTTGGAAGAAAAAGTTATGAGGATTAGATTGTTTGGTACCGCTGCCTTGCAGATCGCTTATGTGGCATCGGGTTTTTTGGATGCTTTCATATCTATAAGATCTCATCCATGGGATGTAGCAGCAGGTCATTTAATATTAGAGGAAGCTGGCGGGGAAATTGTAGATATCAATGGAAAAAATGTAAATATTTTCCAGGCGGATGCTCTTTACTGCAATCCTTACATTATTCAAGATTTGATAAATAATTTAAAAAATATTCAAAAATTTCAATGAAGGATAATAATTCGTATTGATTCCACCAACGAAACAAATGCGCCCTTTGGGCGCATTTTTATTTAAGTGGTTCGTATTTTTATACTTTCTTCTACCGGTGTAATATAAATCTTTCCATCACCTATCTTACCTGTTTGTGCATGTGTTTTTATAGTTTCTATAATTTTTTCAACTTTACTTTCTTCGGTAACTATTTCTAACTTGATCTTTTCCTTGAATTTTACTTCATATTCTTTTTTTTGTTTGTATTTTTCTACCTCTTTTTCCTCACCTTTTTGACTACCATATCCATAGATCTTATCAACATTAATGCCCTCGATACCTACTTTTTCTAATCCTACAATAACTTCCTCAAATTTTTCTGGCCTAATAAAGCATTCAATTTTTTTGTATCCCATATTATTCACCCTCCTCATCAATTTTTACTCTCACGCTTCGCCCTTTAAGCGGAGTTAAATCAGGATAACTGACAGATCCATGTTCTACAAAATCTAAGCCCTCTATTTCACTAGTAGAATCAATCCTCAAACCTATTGTTAAATCGACACTTTTAAAAAGAATGTAAGTAGTTGCAAGGGTCCAACCTGCAACAGCTAACACCCCTTTAAGCTGGGTTAAAAACAGGTTTACTCCTCCACCGTAGAGCAATCCACCGTCCACAGCGAATATTCCAACCATTAATGTACCGAATACTCCACCAACCCCGTGCACAGAGATTGCTCCAACTGGATCATCAATATGTATTTTGTCAAAAAATTCTATAGCTAAAACAACTAAACTACCGGATAAAGCTCCTATTATTGCAGCTCCAACGTTTGTAACGCTGGCACAACCGGCAGTGATCCCCACTAATCCAGCTAAAACACCATTTAGGGTAGAGTTGACATCCGGTTTTTTGTAGATAAACCAACCTATCGTCAATGCTCCTAATCCTCCTGCCGAGGCAGCTAAATTTGTGGTCATTGCTATATCACCGATTTTGAGATTTAAACCCGAAATGGTACTTCCTGGGTTAAAACCAAACCATCCAAACCATAGGATGAAAACACCCAAAGCAGCTAAAACTAAGCTATGTCCTGGTATCTTGTTTGGCGTTCCATCTGATCTGTATTTACCGGTTCTTGGTCCTAAAACCATTGTTCCCATCAGTGCTGCCCAGCCGCCTACAGAATGGACAACTGTGGAACCTGCAAAATCGACCATATCTGATAACCAACCTCCACCCCATATCCAATGACCAACTATGGGATATATAAATGCACTGATGAAAACACTGTAGATCAGATAGCCAGTGAATTTAGTTCTTTCCGCCATCGCTCCGGATACAATAGTTGCAGCGGTTGCAGCAAATACCGTCTGGAATATTAAAAAAGCGTTAAGCGGAATGTTTAACCCCAGATATTCAAAACTTCCTTGCCAACCTATGAAACCATTTCCAACTCCGAACATAATTGTAAATCCTACTATCCAGTAAAGTATTGAGCCGACCAAAAAATCAGTAAAATTTTTCATAATGATGTTTACCGTATTCTTTGATCTTGTAAACCCTGCTTCCACGAGCGCAAATCCAGCTTGCATAAAAAACACTAAAAACGCTGCGAGTAAAGTCCACATAGTATCAATGGAGCGTACCACTTCCTCCATAGTAATACTATCTGCGAGTAAGGCGGTTGGAACAATAAAGGCAACCGACAACATCAACAAACTCTTCCAAGCTCTCTTCATAATACCCTCACACTCCTTTTTTGATTTTTTACAAACCCCAGAATATGGTGCTTAACCTAGACTTTTTTCACCTCCCTATTACCAAAATAAAAAAACCGACGCATTAATTTTTCTGCGTCGGCTTTATAACAACAATACTACAGCGTTTTGAGCCGACGCTGTTTATTATTGTTATTATTGGAAGAAATTAAGTATTCATTACACTCTTTAGCCGCTTGTTTTCCTTCATTTATTGCCCATACTACCAAACTTTGTCCCCTTCTCATATCTCCAGCTGAAAAAATCCCTTCCACATTCGTCGAATATTTTCCTTCTCCGGTTTTAACGTTTGATCTTTTATTTGTTTCTACATTTAATTGCTCAATTAAATAGTTTTCAGGGCCTAAGAATCCCAAGGCTAACAGAACTAAATCTGCCTTCCATACCTTTTCTGTTCCATCTATTTCTCTTAGAAACAATTTCCCTGTTTTATCATGTTCCCATTCTACTTCAACGGTATGAACCTCTTTAACTTTGCCTTTTGTATCTCCAACAAATCTTCTAGTTGAAATATTGTACAATCTTGGATCTTTACCGAATTGTTCGGCATATTCCTCCTGAGCATAATCAACAGTTAAAACCTTGGGCCATTCTGGCCAAGGATTGTTTTGCCTCCTTAAAAGTGGAGGTTTGTCCATAATTTCAAACTGTACCACACTTTTACAACCCTGCCTTAAACTAACTCCCACACAATCCGTTCCTGTATCGCCTCCTCCGATTACGATAACATTTTTACCCTTGGCAGAGATCTCCTCAATATCTTTTTCACTTTTTAAAAGTCGAGACAGTATTCTCTCGTTCGCACTCTTCAAAAATTCTGTGGCAAAGTATATCCCTTTTAGGTTTCTTCCTTCCACATTTAGATCCCTCGCTTTAGCGGTACCTCCACATAATACAACGGCATCAAATTCTTCTTTTAGCTTTTGAACTGGGTAATCTTTACCAACGTTCACATTAGTCTTGAATTGTATACCTGATTTTCCCATCAATTCTATACGCCTTTTTACAATCTTTTTGTCCAATTTCATATTTGGTATGCCGTAAGTTAATAAGCCCCCTGGGTATTCGTTCTTTTCAAAAACGGTAACTTCATGACCATATCTGTTTAACTCCCAAGCACACGACAACCCTGCCGGTCCAGAACCTACAACAGCTACCTTTTTACCAGTAGAGTAAGATGGTTTATCCTCTTCTACCCAACCATTTTTGAATGCTTCTTCTATGATATAATATTCAATACTTTTAATGGAAACTGGATCCTTTACCAAATTGTTTACACAAGCTTTTTCGCAAGGAGCCGGACAGACCCTGCCTGTGAACTCCGGGAAACTGTTTGTTTCGATCAACCTTTCATAAGCTTCTCTCCAAAGGTTTCTATAGGCTAAATCGTTCCATTCTGGAATCAAATTATTCAAGGGGCACCCTGAAACCATATTATTTATCAATATACCAGAGTGACAAAACGGCGTGCCACAGTTCATACATCTTGCTGCTTGTATTCGGAGTTCGTCTTTTTCCATTTCTATATATAATTCTTCCCAATCATTTATTCTCATTTTTGGGGGTCTTTCTTCAGGGTTTTTTCTTTCGTACTTTAGAAATCCTTGTGGGTCGCCCATATAGTGACCTCCTTTACAAATTTCTAATGTTCAATGCGTTTGAACCAAAGATTGTTGCTTGTAATTCTCTTCAAATGCCTTCATAAGAGCTTCTTCGCCAGTAATTCCTTCAATATGCATCCTATTTACAACATCCATCATTCTTTTGTAATCTTTTGGTATAACCTTAACGAATCTTTCCTTAGTTTTCCCCCAGTTGTTCAAAATGTTTTTAGCCACATTACTACTCGTGTACTTATAATGTTTTTTTATCAACTCTTTTATTTCGTTCTTTTCATTCTCATCTTCAACTTTTTCCAACAAAACAGTGTCTTTGTTACATTTCGATTCAAAGCTATTGTCTTTGTCATATACGTAAGCTATTCCACCTGACATACCTGCGGCAAAGTTTCTACCCGTTTTACCAAGTATAACAACCTTTCCACCAGTCATATATTCACAGCCATGTTCGCCAACACCTTCAACCACAGCAGTAGACCCACTGTTTCTGACTGCGAAGCGTTCACCCGCTAAACCACTGATGTATGTTTCACCGCTTGTTGCTCCATACAATGCAACGTTACCAACAATTACATTTTCTTCATTATAGAATCGAGAATCCTTCGGGGGGTATACTATAATTTTTCCACC
The DNA here is from genome assembly GCF_002895605.1 of Petrotoga miotherma DSM 10691. Classification (GTDB taxonomy): domain Bacteria; phylum Thermotogota; class Thermotogae; order Petrotogales; family Petrotogaceae; genus Petrotoga; species Petrotoga miotherma. The sequence continues at coordinate 40,856 of NZ_AZRM01000025.1, read as the reverse complement.
CGATAAACCTTTTGCTATGTAATCGTTTGAATCGCCTTCTAATATCAACGTTTCCCCCTTGGGGATGAAGGCTCCAAAACTTTGGCCAGCTGATCCTTTGAAATGTATTTTTATTGTATCTTCAGGCAGACCTTCCTCACCATACCTTTTAATTATTTCGCTTCCCAAAATTGTTCCAACGGTTCTATTCACATTTTTTATAGCTAAAGTGGCCTCAATCTTTTCACCATTTTCTAATGCATTCTGGCAAATGGGAAGTAATTTGGTTATATCCAAGATATCTGATAATCCGTTATTTATTGGTTTAGGATATTGGCTGAATGAGTAATCTTTTATTTCTGGTTTGTATAATAATTTTGAAAGATCAATACTATGTGCTTTCCAATGACTTTTTATTTCTTTTTGTCTTAATTTATCAACACGTCCCACCATTTCACTAAACGTTCTGAATCCTAAGTTGGCCATATATTCCCTTACTTCAGATGCGAGAAAGGACATGAGGTTGACAATGTATTGAGGATCACCTTTGAAATTTTTTCTCAGTACAGGGTTTTGTGTCGCAATTCCCACAGGACATGTATCCAAATTGCAAACTCTCATCATGACACAACCTAAGGCAACTAACACAATTGTGGCAAATCCAAACTCTTCTGCGCCTAAAAGTGCTGCAATCACTATGTCTTTTCCAGTTAGCAACTTACCATCCGTTTCCAAAGTGACCCTGTCTCTCAACTTGTTCAACACCAAGGTCTGATGAGTTTCAGCTAATCCTAATTCCCATGGCAAACCCGCATGCCTTATACTAGTACGTGGTGAAGCTCCGGTACCACCATCAAAACCGCTTATCAATATTACATCCGCTCCAGCTTTTGCTACACCCGCTGCTATGGTTCCTACACCAGATTTTGAAACCAATTTTACGTTTATTCGAGCGTTTCTATTGGCGTTTTTTAGGTCGTATATCAATTCTGCTAAATCTTCTATCGAGTAGATATCGTGATGTGGAGGAGGTGAAATGAGAGTAACTCCTGGAATAGAGTTCCTTACCTTTGCTACCCATGGATAGACCTTATTCCCAGGTAGTTCTCCTCCTTCTCCAGGTTTTGCACCTTGGGCTACCTTTATTTGGATCTCTTGAGCGTTGTTTAAGTAGTTGATTGTAACTCCGAATCTTCCAGAAGCCACCTGCTTTATTGAGCTATTCTTTGAATCCCTATTTTGTTCTTTTGCAAAACGGTTTGAATCCTCCCCTCCTTCACCTGTATTACTCTTTGCACCTATTCGATTCATAGCTATTGCTATAGTTTCGTGGGCTTCTTGGCTTATTGAACCAAAAGACATAGCTCCTGTTTTGAACCTTTTAACAATCGATTCGACAGGTTCTACTTCGTCAAGGGGAATTGCTTTAGTTTTATCGAAATTGAACTCAAAAAGACTTCTCAAACTGTATAATTTTGCGTCTTCATCGACTATAGATTGTGAAAACTTTTTGAAAAGTTCATAATCGTTGTTTTTAACAGCATTTTGTAAATAATAAATGGATTTAGGGTTGTACAAGTGATACTCACCTTTTGCCCTCCATTTCATAAGACCTTCTGAATCAAGTAACGATCCTCTATTAACCTGATTAAATGCACTCGAATGACGTTTAGAAACTTCTTGAGCTATTTCTTTTAAGCCTATCCCTTCTACTTGTGAAGTGGTTCCTGTAAAAAATTGCTCTACGATAGACTTTTTTATTCCTACTATTTCGAAGGTTTGAGCCCCTTGATAACCTTGGAGGGTTGATATCCCAAGCTTTGATAACACTTTTTGAATACCTTTCAAAGATGCATCTTTATACCTTTTAACGGCTTCTTCATATTTCAAACCTTTAATGTAACCTTTGTTAACTAAATTTTCAATACTTTCATAGGTGAGATATGGATTGATAGCAGAAGCTCCATAACTTAGGAGTGTACAAAAATGGTGTACTTCTCTTGGTTCTGCAGATTCCAAAATTATTCCAATCTCTGTTCTATTTTCTTTTCTAACCAAATGATGATGAAGACCCGATACCGCCAATAAAGCTGGAATTGGTGCATGATTTTGGTTAACTCCTTTATCTGTCAATATCAATATGTTAGCACCATCGTTTATGGCAGAATCTGCTTTTTGAAAGAGGTTTGTAATCGCCTTTTTTAATCCTTCTTCTCCATCTTTTACCTTGTATAAGATGGGTAAGGTGATCGCTTTAAAACCTTCTAAGTCAAGATTTTTTATCTTTTCCATTTCATCGTTGGTGAGAATAGGGTTTTTGATCTTAATTTGCCTACAATTGATGGATGATGGATCAATAAGATTACCTTCAGAACCTATGTAAAGATGGGTAGAGGTGATAATTTTTTCTCTTATCGCATCTATAGGAGGATTGGTTACTTGAGCGAAAAGCTGTTTAAAATATTCATACAACAACTTTGGACGTTCAGATAAAACGGCCAAAGGTGTGTCATCCCCCATAGCCCCAACGGGGTCAGAAGCACCTATAACCATAGGTTCTATGATCATCTCAATATCTTCAAATGTGTATCCGAAACATTTTTGTTTTGTAGTTAAAGGTACCACATCGATTTCCATATTTCCCTTTTTTGAATGCTCAGGAAGGTCTTCTAGATTCACAATGTTCTCTTTTACCCACGAGAAATAGGGCTTTTCTGAAATTATCGGTCGTTTTATCTCTTCGTCATTTAGTATTCGACCACTCTCAATATCCAACAACAACATGTTCCCTGAGGTGATCCTTCCCTTCCTTAAAATCTTTTGAGGAGGTATTTCAAGGACCCCAGCCTCTGAAGCAAGTATCAATTCATCATCCGTTATGTAGTATCTTAATGGTCTCAATCCGTTTCTGTCCAGTGTTGCTCCTACCTTTAAGCCATCGGTAAAAATAATCGCCGCGGGACCATCCCAAGGTTCCATCAAACAACTATGATATTCATAAAAAGCTTTCTTTTCTGCATCCATTGTTTGATTGTTTTCCCAAGGTTCTGGCATCATCATCATTATCGAATGTGGTAACGATCTACCAGATAAATAAAGGAATTCTAAATTGTTGTCAAACATTGCTGAATCACTACCATCCTCATCGATTATAGGAAAAATATCGTTGATGTTTTCTCCAAAGATATCAGTGCTTACCTTGGATTGCCTTGCCCTCATCCAATTAACGTTACCAATTATAGTGTTTATCTCTCCGTTGTGAACCATATACCTATAAGGATGGGCCCTTTCCCAACTGGGAAATGTGTTCGTACTGAATCTGGAGTGTACAATAGAAAATGCTGATTTGAAAAGAGGATCAGTCAAATCTGAGAAAAAGTACTTTAATTGTTCCGCCGTTAACATCCCTTTATAGATAATTGTTTTAGAAGATAAACTGGCTATATAAAAGGCCTTATTTGGATCTATGTGCGGTATTTTTATCTCCTTTTCACTTTTTTTCCTAATTAGATATAATTTTCTTTCAAATTCTATTCCAGATTTCAAGGTAGGATTCTTAACGATAAAAACTTGGAGAAAAGATGGCATACTTTTTAATGCAGTTGGGCCAACAAATGCTTCATTGATAGGTACATCTCTCCAACCTATCACCTTTTGGCCTTGATTGGTGGCTATTTTTTCAAATTGCTGTTTGAAGATATTTGTAAGAGTTTTATCACGCGGGCAGAAAATCATACCCACGGCATATTCACTTTCATTTGGAAGAGTGAATCCTAAGTGTTTTGATTCTTTTATTAAAAAATCATGAGGAATCTGCAGCAGTACCCCTGCTCCGTCCCCATCATTTTCTCCTCTGCCTCGTGCACCACGATGAGCCATATTCTTTAAAACAGTCAACGATTTGTCAACTATTTCATGTGACTTTACTCCTTTTGTACTTGCAACTAATCCAACACCACAAGCATCATGCTCAAATTTTGGATCGTAAAGTCCTTTATTCATTTTAACCCTCCCTCCTATATTGGAGACTGCCCCAATACAGTGTGTTTCTGTATACTACTTTTTGGAACCCCGGTTTTATGCACAAAAAAAGATAATAATAATAGGTGTTAAAGGTTTATCAAAATTGGTTTATGTACCTACTAATCTCCCAATCAGTTACCGCTATCTTATACTCTTCAATCTCCTTTTCTTTTAATTCTACAAATTTTTCAAATATATGTTTTCCCAAAACATCTTTCATAAGTTCATCCTTTTTCAAGGCTTCCAAGGATTCTTGGAGTGAACCAGGTAAATATCTAATATTTTTTTCGTTCTTTTCTCTGTGGTCCATTTCGTAAATATTTCCATCAACAGGTTGAGGAGGTTCAATCTTGTTTTTTATACCTTCTAAACCAGCTGAAAATACACTTGCTAACAGTAAATAAGGATTTGCTGTTGGATCTGGAGATCTCAGTTCTAACCTAGTTCCTTCACCTCTCGACATCGGTATCCTCACTAAAGCACTTCTGTTTGATACAGACCATGCGATGTTAACAGGAGCTTCGTAACCAGGGACTAACCTTTTATATGAGTTTATCGTAGGATTTGCCAAAACGGTTATCGTATCAATATGTTTAAAAACTCCTCCAATAAACCATCTAAGCTCATTACTTAACTGATAAGTACCGTTAGGATCGTAAAAGATATTCTTTCCGTCTTTAAAGATACTCAAGTGGGTATGCATCCCTGAACCATTCATACCAAAAAATGGTTTAGGCATAAATGTTGCCCATAGTCCGTTCAATAGGGCTATCGTCCTTACAACCAATTTAAAAGTTTGAATATTGTCAGCCGTTTTTAGGGCGTTGTCGTACCTGAAATCAATCTCATGTTGGGAATTCGCTACTTCGTGGTGAGCAGCCTCCACTCGAATACCCATACTTTGTAGAGTTTCCACCATGTTCTTTCTGACCCTTTCCCCTAAATCTATGGGAAGTAAATCAAAATAGCCTCCCTTATCAAGAGGAGATAATACTGGCTGCCTCGTCTTCTCATCCCTTGGGAGAATAAAAAATTCTGGTTCTGGACCGGCATATGGGGTATAACCGTACTCTTTCATTTCATTCATGACTTTCTTCAACACATATCTTGGGTCCCCTGGGAAATGTTTACCATCAGAAGTGTGAATGTCACAAATAAACCTACCCACTTTTTCTCTTTCAACTGTCCATGGTAAAACTGTAAATGTGTCTATGTCAGGTTTAAGTAACATATCTGATTCGTTGATTCTTACTAGACCCTCAATTGATGAACCATCAAACATAGTCCCGTTAGTCAAAGAAGATTCTAACTCTGTAGATGGAATTTCAACGTTTTTCAAGGCACCGTTGATATCTGTAATTTGAAGTCTAATATACTTTATACCTTGACTTTCTATCTGTTCCAATAGTTCCTCTTTTGTCATAAATTTTTCCCTCCCAATAAAATAGAATTTTTACTGTCATTAGTAACTCAAAAACTTGATTTAGCGCCCCTTCACCTCGCTCCCCACCTTCTAAGTATAAAAGAATTTTTATTCCTTAAACTGCTCTTCATCCTCTAAGGATAGATGCTCTCTCTCCTTTTAACCGCAGTCTATGATCATTTTATTTCTAAAATGTCTAAAAATAAATTCGTTAAGATATTATTTTCAAAAATTAGTTTAAATTGAAAATTGTTTCATTATTTCTAATTATTGGTAAATATTTATGATTAGAAGGATTTATTTGCGATTATACACCGAAATCTCCATTTATCAAAATTTGAAAAAAATTTCGTTATATTTGCTCGAAATCTTTTATTTACAGGTATTTCAAGAAAACCGATAGATTTTATCATATTTTATCAACTTAAAACTTTTTCTTTTTATTAACATTTTTGATATATAAAGATCGGAAGATGAACGATTATGAATTCAAATTGACCCAACTTTTACATATCTTGAGCCCTTCGCTTGCATCTTTAGCGTAGGCATCGCAGCCAAAGGTTTCAGCAAGTTTTCTGTTCATCGAGGCACCGCCGGCAATAACTTTTACTTTAATACTTAATTTTTTTAGTTCATTTACCACCTCTTCTATTTTTCCCACTGTAGTTGTCATCATAGCTGATAACCCTAAAATATTTGGTTTCTCTTTTTGTACAGCGTTGATTATTGTAGAAGTTTCTACATCTTTGCCAAGATCTACAATTTTGAAGTTAGCGCTTCTTAATACCGCTGCCACTATATTTTTACCAATATCGTGTATATCTCCTTCTACCGTGGCTAGTACTACCTTAGCTTTTTTATCGTTTTGAGATTCGGGAATCAAATTGTTTAAGTAATCAAAAATGGGTTTGACAGTTTCGGCAGCTAACAACAACTCTGGGAGATATATGTTCCCTTGTGCATAAAGGTCTCCGATCTTTTCCATTGCTTTACCAAGCACATCTTGGCTAACTTCTAACGGACTTTTCTCTTTTAACTGATTTTCAATGATTCGTTTTACTTCACCTTCTTCACCTTGTAGGATCTTCTCGGTTAATTCGTCTTGTTTTTCAACCTTACTTGGTATTACAATATTTTTATCCAACAATAGGTTACCATTCAACGTGTTCATAAGGAACTCATCTTCGGGATTTAAGATAGCTGAAGTCAAGCCTTTACCTTTTGCCCTTGAAAGAAAGGCTGCATTTATATAATTTCTGTTTGGTAAACCGAAACTAAGATTCGAAAGACCCATAGTGGTATTGAACCCATTTTGCGAAAGTAACTTTACTGTCTCCAATGTAATATTTGGATCATTATTGGCAGCAAGGGACAACACCAACGGATCAACTATAATTCTATCTTTAGTTATTCCTTTACTTTCTATGTACGGCCATTTTCTTAGCACTAGTTGTAGTCTTTCTTCAGCAGATTCTAAGATTTCTTTCTCGAGTGCTAATACAATTAGTAATCCGCCATATTTTTTAATCAACTCGAGTTTTCTGTCCAGATCTTTTTTACTTAATTTAGAAGAATTGATTATTGGTCTTCCTGGATATTCTTTTAAAGCGGTTTCTAAAAATCCAATATTTTGAATGTCAAAAGAAATTGGAAGAGAAGAATGTTTGTCTAGTTCTATGATAATTTGTTTGAAATGTTCTTCATTCAAAATCTTTTCGATACCCAAGTTAACGTCTATTGCCTGGGCCTTTACGCTTTTTTGACTGTTGGCTCTTTTTATTACATTCTCGAAGTTGAATTCTTCAATTTCATTTTGAAATTTTTTATTCCCGGCAGGATTTATTCTCTCCCCAATAACGGTGAAAGGATGAAACTTGTTTAAGATCGTTCTTGAAGAGTACATAATAGGTATTTCTTTTACTATTTTTTTAGGTCTTCTTTTTACCATATTTCTAATAACTTTTATATGTTCTGGAGAGGTACCACAACAGCCTCCAATAATATTTACTCCTAAATCTAAATAGTCTTCTACAAACATTCCAAATATTTCGGGTGTCATTTTGTATTCCAAATGTTTTCCATCGAAAACAGGTTTACCAGCGTTTGGTTCAACTGATAAGAACTTGTTTGTTGAGAGTGATAGACGTTCAAAAACCTTTAAAAGTTCTTCTGGACCCAAAGTACAGTTAATTCCTAGTACATCTACATCTAAATCGTTGAAAACATTCGCAAAGATTTCCACAGAAGTTCCTGTAACGGAACGTCCGTTCTCTTCAAACGTCATATGAGCTATTAAAGGTAAATCTTCTGTTACTTTTCTTATTCCATATATAGCTGCTTTTAACTCTTTTATATCTGTCATCGTTTCAACGATAAATCCATCTACACCGCTTTCAAACAACACTTTTGCCTGTTGATAATACTCATCTATAGCTTCGTCCATTTCAAGCAACCCCATAGGCTTTGGATACTCTCCTAGAGAGGATAGATCTCCAAAGACCAAAGCCTTACCTTTCGATGCTTGCTTGGCAATTTCAACTGCTTTGACGTTAACTTTTTCGAACGCCTCTTCATAATTTAACTCTTTGAGTTTTTTTCGATTTGCACTGAAGGTATTGGTTAAAAGAATGTCTGCTCCCGATTTTACGTATTCACTTTGTAGATTGTAAACTACTTCTGGATATCTGATGTTTAAAATTTCAGCAGGAATTTCTTTATATCCTCTTTTTATAAATTCAGTTCCATATCCTCCGTCTAAAATAAGTATCTTTTTATTCAATATTTCTGCAAAATCTTTTCTATTCATCATACCACCCTATCATACATACAGTACTTTTTCTTGGAGTTATGATACCAGTTTCTTTGTTGACAACTACTATCTCTGTTTTGAGTAAATTACTGACGATATCCCAATTTTTTCTCACATCTATATCCGAATATCCAGGAGAAAACCTCCTGGTACCTTTACCGAAATCTTTTCTCAGCTTTTTATCGATAGATTCGTTGAAAGCCTCTATGGCTTCTGAAGCCCAAGCATCCATTAACATGGAAGAGAGAGTATTTGCGTTTGATATATAGTTGTCTATTTCGTATCCTAAGGTAGATACAAAAAAAGTGATAGAGTTAACACCTTGGAAAGATTTAGGAATAAGTTCTGTAGGAATTGTCTCTATTTTATATGTGTCACATATGGCTTTTGGTTGTGCTAATTCTAAACCGAGCTTGTATATTTTATTTATTTCTTCTTTTAATTTGTCGTTGATTTGGAATTTAGTTCCATTAAAGCCTGCTCGGAGTAAGTATATTTTTTTCTGAGGCATTATTTCATAAGTTTCTGGAATGTAGATTTTAATAAAAATTTCCCCTCCTGTTATTTCGATAAAAAACATCTTTAGAAAGCCTTGTGATAGCGCCCCTTTGCCCAGACGTTAAGGGGTTCCCCCTTAAAAACCCCAAATTCAACGTCAAAATTATTTAAAAACTTTGTTTGCACACTGCAGCAAACCAATCCGCACCCATCTAAGGAAGAATAAAAGGCCATGCCTTTAGCCACTTTCTTCACCCATGATGAGATCCGCAAGTTGTCCTAAATCGTCAACTACAAGATCTGGCTTTATTGCAGAATATTTTAGATCCTCTAATTTTGCTTCCCCGGTTAATACTAATGTAGATAATGTACCAGCGTTTATTCCAATTAATATATCGGTATACAACCTGTCTCCAACTATACAAGTTTTTTCTGGGGTTACTTGATAATTTTTCATTATCATTTCTAAGATCTTGGGATCTGGTTTCCCAAAGACGATGTCAGGTTCTTTATTGCATGCTTTCGATACCACACTTGCAATAGCGGCTGTATCGGGGATTGGCCCTTCTTCGGTTGGACAGTTCAAATCTGGATTGGTAATAAAAAAGAAGGCTCCTTTAGATACAAATATGGAGGCTTTTGCCAATTTATCATAGGTTAAGCTTTTATCGAAGGTAACTACAACCATCTCAGGGGAATCTGCGACAATTTGATGTCCAAATCTTTCATATTCTTTTATCATTGAGGGAGTAGCCACCAAAAAAATTCTTTTTGGCCCAAACTTATCTTTTATATATTCTGCAGCAGCTATGCCCGCAGTGTAGATCTCGTTTTCTTTAATTGGATAGTTTAAGGCGTGAAACTCTTGTAGGTATTCTATCTTGGATTTGTTGGAGTTGTTGGTTAAAAAGACAAGCTTTTTATTTAGTCTTTTCAAAAGGTTGGAGAATTTTAGCGCACCGTTAACTAATTTTTGACTGATATAAAAAGTGCCGTCTATATCTAAAACGAAGAGTTCTATTTGTTTTAATTTTTCGATTGTTTTTATATTGTTTATCAGAATAAAAACCACCTTTTTTAAAATTTAATTGCGCGTCCCCTGACCCTTTTAAAAGCAGAGAGCTTTTTGTGAGTTAATTGCTTAATGGTTTTTGCATAAGCTGCGCTTAGCCCTTATTAGCGCCCCTTCGCCCCGCTGCCCACCCCATAAGGAAAAGGTTCTTTACCCTTTCATCCAGCAGCCCACCCATTTAAGGAAAGGGAACCTTTACCACTTCGCCCCGCTCCCCGCCTTAAGGAAAGGGAACCTTTACCACCTAGCCCGGTTCCCCACCCATTTAAGGAAAGAGGAAAGGGGTTTGCTCCGCTCCCCACCCATAAGGAAAAGGTTCTTTACCCTTTCATCCAGCAGCTCGCCCATTTAAGGAAAGGGAAGAGGAGTTTGTCCCACAGGACCATTTATACATTTAATTATATCAAAAAATTAAAAATTTGTTGCTTTTTTTATATTCCAAACGATAGCTAGGAAGAAAATATGTTATAATAAATCGATCAAAAAGTGTGGAAAATTCTTTTAAATTGTGAGGTGAAATAATGAGTGAAACAATGCAAATAAACGTTTCTAACAGTGGTTTGTATTTATCAAGAATAGTACAAGGGATGATGAGACTTCGAGAATGGAATTTTTCAACAAAAGAAACAGAAGATTTTATTATGAGAGCTATAGACTTAGGAGTAACCACTTTCGATCATGCTGATATTTATGGAATTTATACTTGTGAGGGTTTATTTGGAAATGCTTTAAAATTAAATCCTTCTCTTAGAGATAAAATCCAGATTGTAACCAAGTGCGGTATAGTACTCCCCAACAAGGAGACAAAAAGAATTCATTATTACGATACAAGCAAAGAACATATATTGAAATCTGTAGATAATTCCCTTCGTAACCTTCATACAGACTATATCGATTTACTCCTTATACATCGCCCAGATCCCTTCATGAACCCAGAAGAAATTGCAGAAGCCTTTTTAGAGTTACATAAATCTGGTAAGGTTCGTTTCTTCGGAGTGTCAAACTTCACCATCAATCAATTTGAAGCTTTACAATCAAAATTAAACCTTCCTTTGGTGACTAATCAGATAGAAATTTCCCCATTCAATTTAGAACATTTTGAAAACGATAATATTTATTTTCTAAAAGGGGAAAACATCAATCCAATGGCTTGGTCGCCTTTGGCGGGAGGAAAGTTATTCGATGTCTCAAACGACAAGTCAGTAAGAATATTGACGACGTTGAAAGAAGTTGGCAAAGAACTCGGTATCGATTCTATGGATACTCTTGTATACTCTTGGCTTTTAAACCATCCTGTTGGAGTAATTCCTATTTCAGGAAGCGGTAGATTAGAAAGGCTTAAGAACGCTGTTGAAGCCCTGAACATAAAATTGACGAGAGAACAATGGTTTAAGATCTATGAAGCTGCCCTAGGTCATGATGTACCGTAAAGGAGTTGATGATTTTATATGATATTTACAATAACCCTTAATCCATGTTTAGATAGATACCTTTATGTAGATAAATTAAAAACAGATGATACTACCCGTGTTAAAAAGATAAAAGATTATCCTGCGGGAAAGGGAATCGACGTTTCCAGGGCAATCAAAGAATTAGACGGGAAGTCCGTGGCTATTTCTTTTCTTGGTGGTGAAAATGGAAGAAAGATTGAGGAAATGTTGGATAGAGAAGGTGTAATATATACGGCTGTTAGAATTACCAAAGAAACTAGAATGAACATCATTTTACAAGAACAAAGTTCTCAATACCGGCTGAGTGTTCAAGGTCCAAAGATTCCAAAAACTGATTTGAACCAACTGTATGAGACTCTCAAACTTTTAATCAGAGAAAATGATACCGTTGTTATTTCAGGAAGTTTGCCGCGGGGTGTAACTCCAAATTTTTATGCAGAAATAATTTCTTACCTTAAAGGAAAAAACGCTAGGATATATTTTGATGCCGACGGTGAAAATTTAAAAGTCGGCGTTGAATCACATCCTGATTGTATCAAACCTAATCTATACGAGTTTCAAAGAGTTCTTGGCAAAAAAATAAATGGAATTGACAAAGACCTACTTGCTAAATATGGTTTGGATCTAATTGATAGGTACGGAATAAAAGAAATATTGCTTACTCTAGGGTCAGAGGGCGCTATATTTATCTCAAAGGGGAGTTGCCTATATGCTCCTTCTTTAGATCTACCTGTTCAAAGTGCGGTTGGATCGGGAGACTCCTTTCTTGCAGCTTACGTTTTAAAACGTGAAGAAGGAGCAAATGAAGAAGAAGCCTTTAAATGGGCAAATGCATCAGGTAACGCCTCAGTCATGACTCCTGGAACAGAACTTTGTCGAAAAAATGACGTTTTAAGGCTTTTAGACGAAATAAAAATAGAAAAGATATTCTAACAAAAATTTGGGAGGTGCAATTTTTACATGGATAATCTTCACGTTGTTGATCATCCTTTGATAAAACATAAACTTTCTATAATGAGAAATAAAGACACAGGACCTAAAGAATTCAGGGAACTTTTGAATGAGATAACCCTTCTGCTAACCTATGAAGCAGCCAGAAACCTTCCAACGATGGAAGTTGAAGTTGAAACGCCAATTGCAAAGACAAAAGGAGAGATGGTTGAAGATAAAAAAGTTACCATAGTTCCTATATTGCGAGCAGGTTTAGGTATGTTGGATGGTGTTCTTTCATTGGTTCCAAATGCTAGTGTAGGTTTTCTGGGTGTGTATAGAGACCCAGAAACTCTCAATGCAATAGAGTATTATGTGAAGTTTCCACCTTTGACAGAAGACCATCAAATCTTTATTCTCGATCCTATGCTTGCCACAGGACATTCTATGAACCATGCTATAAAGCAAGTGAAAAAACAGGGAGGACAGAATATCACTATTATGTCCTTGATAGCAGCTCCCGAGGGGGTTAACGTAGTTATAAGTGAAAACCCAGATGTGATTATTTACACCGCTGCTTTGGATAGTAAACTCAATTCAAAAGCGTATATTGTTCCCGGCTTGGGAGATGCAGGAGATAGATTGTATAGAACAAAATAAAGAATATCGGGGGCAATTGGATGTCGAAATTGTTAAAGCATACATTTCTTTTTTCCTTGGCAACTCTTATAAGTAGATTATTAGGCCTTTTACGGGATGCTACCTTTGCTCATTATTTTGGAATTAGTGCAGAGTACGATGCATATTTAGTAGCAATTATTCTTCCTTTCTTTCTTCGGAAAATCTTCGCTGATGGAGCCCTCTCCTCAGCTTTTATTCCTTTGTTTACAAGAAAACAAGGAAAAGATTCTCAGGTTTTTCTCAGCACCACAATATGGTTTGTATTAATAACGACTGTTTCATTATATATACCTGTTTATTTTTTTTCGGACCAAATAGTTTTAGTTTTGGGAACTGGCTTGTCTGAATCAACGATGGAATTAACCTCTTATTTGTTGAAAATTACATATCCCTTCATAATTTTTATCTCTTTGTGGGCAGTAGCTACAGGTGTTTTAAATAGTAACGATATCTATTTTGGACCTGCATTCGCTCCTGCTTTATCTAACCTTTGCAGTGTCGTGTTTATTTTTTTATCTTCTTACTTTTCCCCAAGAATATTAGGACCAACTATAGGATTCACAGTAGGAGGAATTTTACAGTTTTTGTTAGTTTTTTATATCTTAAGAAAGATTCATTTCCGGATGACACTTGATTTTAATTTCAAAGATCTGAAAAGTATAATGAATTTGTTTGGTCCTGCATTATTAGGAGTAGCTGTGGCTTCCTTGAATACATTGGTTGATACCAATATCGCAACATGGACCGGTACGGGAGGTGTTTCGACCATTCAATACGCTCTAAGAATTTATCAGCTCCCTTTAAGCATATTCGCCATCAGTGTTGCAAACGCCCTTTTACCTAAATTATCGTATTCTTCAAGTATTAAAGATGAAAAAGAATACAACAAGAATTTGAAAGATAGTATAGAACTAACTTTATTCTTTGCAATTCCTTCAATGTTCGGTTTAATATTTTTAAACAATGAGATCGTGGCTTTGATATATCAACACGGTAGTTTTACTTTTGAAGATACGTTAATAACAGCAAAAACATTGTTATATTATTCTCTGGGGCTTCCATTTTATTCTTTACATACTATCTTTATCAGAACTTACCACTCTAAATTAAATACAAGGTATCCTTCTTTAGTGGCAGTGGTAATGCTTTTAGTGAACGCGACTCTCGATGTTTTGTTGGCTTTCAGATATGGTGTTGTAGGTATCGCACTTGCAACTGCTATTTCCGGTATTATCGGCATGTTCATGACAGGTTTCAATATTATTAAAGGTTTGACTGGTGAAGATTGGATGGAAATATTTAAAATTTTCATCGCAAGCGCTGTTATGTCTATATTTATCGTGACTAGTAAAGGATTTTTTGATTCTAGACTGTTAGTTGTTCTCCTGATTGCTCTTAGTGCCCTAGTTTATTTCTCATCAGCGTACATTATAGGTTCAAAAAAGTTAAAATTAGCCATAAACATTTTCTTTAAAAGAAAATAAGGCCTAAACGACACTCTTTTCATATTCTGAATCATAGAGATGACAAGCTACTTGTTGATTTTCAACATTTTTCAAAATGGGTTCTTGAATTTTACAAATTTCTTTGGCATATGGACATCTAGGATGAAACCTACAACCTGTGGGAATGTTAACGGCATTTGGGACTTCGCCTTGAGGTATTATTCTTTTTTTCTTGCTTTTAGGATCAGGTTCGGGAACAGCTGATATTAGAGCTTGGGTGTACGGATGTTTGGGTTTTGTATATATTTGCTCAAAACTTCCAACTTCTACAATTTTGCCTAAGTACATTACGGCGATTCTGTCACAAATATATTTAGTTGTAGCTAAATCGTGTGTGATGAAAAGATAAGTCAAATCAAAATCATTTTTTAAGTTGATCATCAGTTGTAACAACTGGGACCTAACAGAGACATCCAACATCGCAACTGCTTCATCCGCCACAACAAAGGTAGGTTTTAAGATCAAAGCCCTTGCTATTACAACCCTTTGTCTTTGGCCACCGGATAAATCACGAGGATACCTATAATAATACTCACTTGCAGGTGATAACTGTACCCTTTCCAACATTTCCATAACAAACTTCTGCCTTTCGGAACGGTCCTTTCCAATATTGTGTATTTGTAGAGGATGCATCACAGCTTCACCGATCCTCATATGAGGGTTCAAGGCTGCAAGTGGATCCTGAAAGATTATTTGAATCTCTTTTCTTATGTGTTTTAATTCCTTTTTTGTTAAGGTACTGATGTCTTTTTCTTTGAATAAAATTTTTCCTTCAGTAGGATCTTCTAATCTTGTAATTAACCTGCCTGTTGTGGTTTTCCCACTTCCTGATTCACCAACTAAACCAAGAGTTTCGCCTTTTTTTACTTCAAAATTAATCTCATCTACCGCCTTTACATATTTAGGAGGGGTTCTAGTCAAAACTTCCCCCACCGTTCTTTTTAGAGGAAAATATTTTTTTAAACCTTCAACTTTTAAGATTGTATTTTCAGTCATTAGTACCACCTACATTTACATGTTTTAAATCTTGAGAATTTTCATACAGCCAGCATTTAACTTCCGATCCTTCGATTAAAAAACTTTTGGGCTCTTGTTCATGACAGATGTCCATTGCGTACTCACACCTAGGGGCAAATCGGCATCCTTTTGGAGGTTTACCCAAATCCGGAGGACTTCCAGGAATATATTTTAAATCTTTATATTTGATATCAGTATTTGGAATGGAATCTAAAAGTGCTTTTGTATAAGGATGCTTAGGATTGTAATAAATATTTTCCTTTGAAGATATTTCCACCAAATGACCGGCATACATGACTCCAATCTTATCTGCAAGTTGAGCAACTACACCTAAGTCATGTGTTATAAGCAACATGGACATTTGATATTCGTCCCTTAATTTACTCATCAACTCTATTATTTGAGCTTGAACTATGACATCCAACGAAGTTGTTGGCTCATCGGAAATAACAAAAGAAGGTTTTAAAACAAGTCCTAAGGCTATCATTACCCTTTGTCTCATACCACCACTGAATTGAAATGTGTACTGATTCATCCTGCTTGGGTCTATTCCTACATCCTTTAGGACACTACCCCCCATTTCTATAGCTTTTTGCTCAGATATATCGGGAAAATGAGCCCTCACAATCTCAACAAAAAGGTCTTTGACTTTCATAATTGGGTTCAGGGAAGTCATAGGATCTTGAAAGATCATGGTGATATCTCTACCACGAATTTCTCGCATTTGTTTTTCGTTCATTTTAGTTATATTTTGACCATTTAATTGTATTTCTCCATACAATCGCGCATTTAAAGGTAATATTTTCATTATAGCTTGTCCCAAGGTAGATTTCCCGCAGCCTGATTCTCCCACTAGCCCTAGTGTTTCTCCGTCTTTTACATTAAAACTAACATCGTCAACCGCTTTTATAATTCCCTCTTCACTTTTATAATAAACTTTCAGATTTTTTACTTCAAGCACGCTTACTACCTTCTTTCTCTAATTGTTGGATTCAGCATCTCGTTCAAACCTTCACTGAACATAGAAAATCCTAGTGTAACAGTCATTATAGCAACACCTGGAAAAGTCAAAGCCCACCAAGCGCCACTCAAAATAAATCTTTGACCGTTGCTCAAATCAAAACCCCAATCAGGAGTTGGGGGAGCTATACCTAATCCCAAAAAGCTCAGCCCTGCTTCTGTCATTATAGCATCTGCCAGGTTCATTGAAAGAACAACCACCACGGATGGCAGTACATTTGGAAGTATATACCTTCCCAAAATAGATAAGTTTGATGCACCTATAGCCCTGGCTCCATCGACATAAAGTTCGTTTTTTACTGAAGATACTTGATTTCTAATGACCCTGAAGTATGTAGGTATGTAAACAACAGCTATTGAAATAGCAATATTCATAATACCTGGTCCTAAAAATGCAGCTATCGCTATGGCGAGGATTAAACCTGGAAAGGAATATATAGCATCCATAATAATGGTCATTATTCTGTCGAATATTCCTCCCACGAATCCCGATAATAAACCTAACGGTATACCAACAACTGAAGCTATTGCTACGGAAACAAAAGCTATTGTTAAGGCAATTCTGGCTCCATAAACAACCCTACTAAATACGTCCCTGCCAAGGTTGTCAGTTCCAAACCAAAACTCACTACTAGGAGAGGTTAAAGATCTTCCAACTCTTTCTGTAGGGTCGTAAGGAGCTATTTGAGGAGAAAAAAAGGCCAAAAAAATGTAAAAAATCAAAATAACCAAACCTATGAAGGTAAGCCAAGCGTTGGAACCTCTAAAGAATCTGGAGAAGCCCTTCCCAATCTTCGATGAAATGAATTTATGTTCTTCCAATTTTATACCCTCCTCAGTACCTTACCCTTGGGTCTATTAACGCGTTGATAATTTCTACTATTATATTAATTATTATTACAAAAATGGCGAAAAAAACTATCGTTCCTTGAATAGCAGGAAAATCTCTGTATCTGATTTTCATGATGAGATAACTTCCAATCCCTGGCCAAGAAAAAGTGGTTTCAGTTAAAACAGCCCCAGCCATTAATAGTGCCAGCTGTAATCCCATTACGGTTAAAATAGGAACTAACGCGTTCCTTAAAGCATGTCTGTACAATATTTTATTTTCAGGTATCCCCCTTGCTTTAGCAGATTTAACATAATCAGAGGTTAACGTTAAAATTGTATTATTCCTAACCATTCTTAAAAAAATACTTGAGATAACAAGGCCGAGAGTAATACCCGGCAACAACAAATGTTGTAGGGCATCCCAAAAAGCAGTCCAGTTCCACCTTAAAAGGGAATCCAGTAAAAACAAACCAGTAATTTTTTCAAATTGAACTGTAGCGCCGATCCTTCCAGCAATGGGTAGCCATTTTAACTGCATTCCAAAAATGAATTGCATCATCAGTCCAAACCAAAATACAGGTACAGCATACATGAGCATCGAAAATCCTCTGGCAACTATATCTACGGGTTTATCCCTTTTTTG
The DNA here is from genome assembly GCF_002895605.1 of Petrotoga miotherma DSM 10691. GTDB lineage: Bacteria > Thermotogota > Thermotogae > Petrotogales > Petrotogaceae > Petrotoga > Petrotoga miotherma. Next base: position 22,974 of record NZ_AZRM01000025.1, on the reverse strand, counting down.
TGCGGCTTTTGAACCCCAAAAGATCCCTATAATTACAGCCACAATAAATGCAAAAATCGTTAATTCTAATGTGGCAGGAAATCTTTCTAATATCTCATCAAGTACGGGTCTTCCCGTCATTGTTGAAGTTCCCAAGTCACCTTTGAACAGTCCCCCTACATATTTAAAAAATTGAACCAATATGGGATCGTTAAGTCCTAGTTCTGCTCTCCTGGCTTCAATAACCTCTTGAGAGGCTCTCCCACCTAACATTGCTGCAACAGGATCTCCGGGAATTATCCTAATAACGAAAAATATAACTACTAAGAGAACAAAAAGCATGGGGATTGCCAACAAGATTCTCACAATAATATAATTTCTCAGAGACACTTAGATCACCTTTCTTTTCTGAGGTTGGTTTTCTTAAAATTGCCCCGATTATTAAATAAATCGGGGCAATTGTCTTAATTTCAAACCTTCAAAAGATGCTTAAGGAAAAATTATTCCTTGTAGAGCAAATAATATCTAAAGATCTGGGAAGGTTCTAATAAAATTCCTTTAATGTTATTTTGGGCGGCGACCGTTTCTACACCTTGCCAAAGTGAAACGTAAGGAGCGTTGAAAGCTAGATCTTGTTGAACCAATTTGTACAATTGAGATCTAACTTCTTGGTCAGTCGCTACTCTTGCTGCTCTCATCACACTTTCAGTTACTGGGTTGACATAAAAACTACCCATCGATCTAGCTCCACTTTCACTTAAGAATGGCCAGAGATAGTCATCAGGGTCTATGTAATCAGGATACCAACCCAATAAGAACATACCCATAGTTCCGTTTAAAAAATAATCAACGTAGGTTGCCCATTCCGCATATTCTAAGTTGATATCGATAATTCCTGTCTTTTCTAAGGATTCCATTAAAACTTGGGCTACATCTGCTTCGGTTGTTCCATAATGAGTAGGGCTGTACCAAAGATCAATCACCAGTTTGTTTTTTTCGTCGTAACCAGCTTGATACAGAAGTTGTTTTGCAGCCTCAAGATCTCCTTCTTGGAAGACATCTTCGTGGCTCCACATTCCCATTGGTACTAGAGAATATAGTGGTGATGCCATATTTAAAAATACATCTTCGACTATTACATCTCTTTCAACAGCTAAGGAAATCGCTTGCCTTACCAAAGGATCGTCGAAAGGTTCTTTCTGTGCATTGAAAACTAACATTCTGATTTGTGGACTTTCACCCTGGATAACTTGAACATTTTGAGAATTTTTTAAATCTTGTATGTCTCTTGGGTCTAAATGTCTGAATGCAATGTCTATTTCACCCGTTTCCAAAGCCAATCTCAACGTTGCAGCGTTTTCATAGAATAAAATGATGATCCTATCCGTTTTTGGTTTTTCACCAAAGTATTTCTCATTTGCTTGTAATGTGATTCTGACGTCTCTTATCCATTCGGTGACTTTATATGGACCAGAAGCGGAAGGTGCTCCATCATAAAAACTATCTGCTGAGAATACCTTTGGATTAACAGGCCATCCAACTGTATAACCTAATACGGAAACAAAAGCCGAAAAAGGATACTGAAGGGTTACTTTGAAGGTGTAATCATCGACCACTTCGGTTGATTTAACTATATCCGAGAGTAAGAACGCAGGATCACCTCCAAGTTTTATCACCCTATCGAAGGAGAATTTAAAAACGGACGCATCTATAGGGGTTCCATCTTCGAAAACGACACCCTTTCGTACCTGGAAAAGATACTCTAATCCATCATCAGATACTTCCCAACTTTCGAATAAATTGGGCACAATTTCCGTAGAATTAACCTTGTAGTCTACTGGTCCAGCTAAAACATTTTGTAAAATGTTACTAGAAAAGTAGTCATAACACAAAGCTGGGTCTAGAGTTCTAATCTTGTCTGTAGTTCCAACAACTATGGTAGATTGTGCCCAAACACCGACAAATAAAACCGAAACAACAAATAAACTTACCAAATACCTTTTCATAAAATCCCTCCTCGTAAAATGTGCTGATATGTAAAACTTAAACACTCAATCTCCAACAATACCTTATGATGATTATTTATTAAAACCACAACTAGTTTTACAAAAACATGAAAAAAATTTCATAGAAGTTCTTTTATTGACAAAAATTTCAAAAATAAAGCCGTATTTGGTAACTTAATTTAAATTAACTTAATTATCTCTATTATACAATTAATATCTTTAAGAGTCAAGTAACAACAAAAAATCAGAACTAGCGAGAGAAGGAATAAAAAATATCAGAAGACTGGATTTGAGCGTTGAACATTTTTATAGATTTAAATAGATCTATTCTTAAATTAAGTTATTTTAAATTAACATAATATATATTAACACTTCTTATTATTCTAAAATTAATACGTTTGTATATTATACATTTCTATTTTTTAAAACAAAGATTTAACAATTTGCGTTCCACAATTTGCTTCTTAAATCTTTTGAAGACGAGGGATCTAAAAATTTTAAGTTCTATATCAAGCATAAATAGCGTCTAATCAGATTTTTAATCAAAAATTTTCTTGATTAAGTTTCTCCCTTATGATAAAGTATATATTGGGTTTTATTCCAAGGGGTGAAAATAATGGAAAAGCATGAACTAATAGAAAAACTACGTTCCAATATGTCTAGAGATACCTGGAATAACTGGCTTACAACGGCTCAAATTTTGGAATTAGACGATAAAAAGGTCGTTGTTGGATTGGGAAATTTATTTATTAAAGAGGCTGTCGAGAAAAGATTCGGCTCAATAATAAAAGAAACTATAAATAATATTACTGGAAAGCCTCTAGAAGTTATTTTTAAAGAAATACCCATTAGTAAAGAACAGAAAAATGCAGTAAATGGTCCAATAATAAAAAACAGGCCTTTGAAACTATCAGAGTTTAATCCTGAGTTCACTTTTGATAGCTTTGTTACGGGAAATTCCAATAGGATAGCTTATTATTCAGCCTTGGAAGTTTGCAAGAATCCTGGCAAATATAATCCTTTATTTATATATGGAGATGTTGGACTAGGTAAAACACATCTTTTACATGCAATAGGGAACTTTTTGATGGAAAATGCCCCTGATTTGAAGGTTAAGTATGTAACAGCCGAGGATTTTATGAATCAAATGATGGATGGAATAAGAGCTAGCGATATGGAGAACTTCCGAGAACGCTTTAGAAGGAATGTAGATTTTTTATTGATAGATGATGTTCAATTTTTAATTGGAAAAAATACCGTGCAAAGTGAACTTTTTCATACCTTTAATTCTCTTTTTAACTCAAGAAAACAGATAGTAATATGTTCCGATAGAACACCTGATGAATTGGCAACCTTTCATCCCAGATTGATTAGTAGATTTGAAATGGGTTTGATAACTGATATACAAGCACCTGATAAAGCAACGAAGTACTTAATAGCCAAGAAAATGGCACAAATGATTTCTCTTCAACTAACCGATGATGTTGCTTATTATTTAGCCGAACATGTCGATAAAAACCTAAGAAAACTTCGGGGCGCTATTATGAACCTTCTATTGCAAAGCCAAATTTCGGGTGCGCCAGTGAATATTGAATCTGCAAAAACGATAGTCAATTCAATGATGAGAATGAACGCAAACAAAGTTAGATTCCAATCACCAGAAGTTCTGGAAACTGTCAAAATAGATACCGTTATAGATTTGGTCGCTGCTGAATTTAATATTAATAGAAAGGATATCTTCTCATCATCCAGAAAAAAAGAAATAGCATTAGCACGTCAAGTTTTAGCTTATCTTTTTAAGACTACTATGAAGTTAAAAACCAAAGATATCTCCGAAAAATTAGATAAAAATCATTCCACTATTATTCATTCCATCAAAAAAATAGAACATTCTTTGTTGATGGGAAATGAAATGATAAAAAATAAGATCAATAACATCAAGAACAAATTGGAAGACGAAAAAGGGATTCTTACTTTATAAAAATAGAAGAAATCGGCCTCAAATTATGTGATTTAAACAAGAACAAATTGAGGCCGATTTTTTTATTTATAATAATCAGGTTGTTTCAGCAAATGTTTTAAAAGTAAGTTACATTTCTAATCCAACTATAGCTTCCGGCGTTACTACGTGGAAAGTTAAACTTTCAGTAAAGAAAAATTTGAGTTGCTCATCAAACTTGCTATCATATCCTAAGGAAATATCTTGTCCTAAAATTAATTTAAAGTCTCCACCACGATTAGAAATTACAAAACTTTCATCGACATCATGCATAGGTTTCACTTTGGCATCTATAATTTCTTTTACAACTAAATCCAAAGGATACGATAGATTCATGGAAAATAAATCTTGCCATATTTCTTTGTTAATCACTAAAGTATATGGCCCTTCAATCCCTTGCTCCATGAACCTTTTTTTTACTTCAAATAAGGATTTAACAAAATCTTTTACGCTTTCTTTGGAACTTTCTACAGAATTCTGCTTAGCTAACGTTTGTAAGCCAATTATATTGGCTTTTTCTATACCTTTTAAAATTAATTTATTTTCAAATGAAGCCAACTGCTTAGCAGCGGTTTCTAACCCTTCCAAATCCGGAGTTTCTAAACCCCTTTCGATATTATCAAGCTCCCATTGTTTCAAAACAAATGGGTTTCTAATCTCTACTAGAGGTAAAACTTGTCTTATTCCCCATCCCAATCCATCTCTTGGGTTTTCAACGAGTTCGTTAGTACCTAAATTGTATGAAGAATAATCCCATCCATAAGGACCTTCTACATCAATAATTGGTCTTATTTTTAATTTGTTCTTAAAAATCTCCTTTGCCCTTTCGTCTAATTCTTCCCAAGCTTCTTCAGTTATTGGAGCTAACTCTCTTTTAAGAAAATCCATTTTTTACCCCTCCTTCATCTTTAGTATTTTTTCTACTTCAATCCTCTTAGTCCTAAATCACCTTTTTTATTTGAAGAAGACTCTACTTTGCTTTCTCCTTCAACAGCTTCTTCCTCTACTTCCAGCAATGGTTTTTCTGTGAAAAGATAAGTTCTCAGTTCTTCATCCCATCCATTCATGTTTCTTCTTAACCATTCGATAAGCATTACCGCATGTTCAATTTCTTCATCTCTATTGTGCTCCATAATTTCTTTGATGGTTGGATCTTTAGAAACAGCTGCCCTTTGGTTGTACCAATCTATCGCTTCTATCTCCTCTTTTAAACTGTTTAATGCATAGACGTAAGAACGATCTTTGTCACTTAGTTCTTCATAAGGTTCATGGTAATCTTGCATTTAGTTTCCCTCCTTTTAATTTTTGATTTACTGCTCTGTTAAGTAATGTCCTATAAAAACAAAGTTTCTACATCCTTTATTCTCTCAAAATCCTTGTCCATTGTAACTACTTTCAATCCATGGTATTTAGCTATGCTATATTGATATGCATCATCAAAATCTAATTTCAGGATTTTTCTTACATTTACAACTTCTCTGTATAGCTCCATCGGTAAAAACAGAAGTTTGGTGTTAGGCATGACATCTTCAACAAATCTCCGAAAGATATCTTCTTTGCCATATCTAAACAGGATTACGCCAATAGAATGCAGGGAAAAATCCGTTATGTTGAGATTTCCGATATTGTTATTCAGAAACGCCTTGCAATCATCTTTCTTGTCCTGATTGAGGAGAATTTCTAAAAATACGTTTGTATCCACTAAAAACATTATCTCCACTCCAAAGCTTTGTGTTGCAGTTCAATAGAAGTGAATTCCTCTCTTATCTCTGATAAGCCTCCTTCCCAGTCGAACTTGAATTTACCTCTTGAATTTTCTCTGCCTTGATATTTACCTAGTAAAAAGTCCAAATAATCTAAAACCTCTCGCCTCAAATTTTCGGGAAGCTTTTGAATTTTTTCCTCGATTTCTTTTTCATGCATGATCTTTACCTCCTTTAATTTTTGATTGACTATCTCTAGAAACTCTTTATATAGAACCCCAGAAATTTACTTTTTCATTTAAAATTATACCATTTTTTTATTTTTTTCAAAAAATTCCTAGATAGATCACAATATATGTTATAATTAATGTGGAAGAGAAATATTTTCATTGAAACTTTGTTTGGAGGAATGTATTATGAGCGATTACGATGATGAAGAATTTAAAAAATTTTTACATAGATTGTTTAAGGAACATCCTGAGCTTCAAAAGTTTAATCTTGAATTTTTAAAAAACGCTGATCCCAGTGAAATGGACGAAATTATAGAAAATTTAAAGGAGGCTGCTTACAAATTCAAAGAAGCAGAGATCAGTGTAAGGTCTGAAGTTGAGGAAAAATTAAACTACAGTATTGATGATTTAGAAATTAATTTCGATAACTTTTTAGAAACTATAACTATATTTCCGTTCGCACTAACTATCAACAGTGAGATGTTGAAAGAAAAAGATGCCAAAGGGAGATTGAGCGGAAAATTTTTTGGAATGTATATTAATTTTAAATACGACAATGTTTTTGAACTTTTATCTATTAGAAAAATTGGCGCAATGAAGATTGCTAGTTTGATGAGAAACAACTTTTTTAAATTTTTACCAATAAAACAAAAGATATACAATTACATAAAAACTGCTGTAAATAATTATTTAAAGGCTACTGGACTCGTGAAATATTTTGAAATAGACGAGATTAGAGAATTCAATATGTTAGTTATATTGAGAAATAAACTTAATATTCCTAACGATAAATTGTTTGAAGAAATTTTAAGTACCGAGGAAAACGAAAAATATTATATGATGAAAGCCTATTTTATTACGGAGTTTGCTATTGCTGTAGTAGAAAAAGATAATATTTAAGTTTCTGACTTTTTTGCAAACTTATTGCTTATATAAAAGATAAAGAAAATTATAATTATGTTCAACCCGCTTAAAGCATTTGCTTCTTGGTATAATCTCCCTGAGGAAAGAGAATAATTAACCACACTGACAAGTGGGAAGTAATCTCTTACTTGCATAGTATAACTGATGGTGAATTCACCAAAAATTATTGCAAATATTTGAAGAAAGGCACTTGTAAAAGAAGAAAACAGAAGAGGTAATTCTACTTTTAGAAAGATGATTAGTTTGTTTGCTCCGTCTATCTTTGCAGCTTCAACTATTTTATTGTCAAAGCCACGTATCGGTTGGAACAAAAATGAATAAGCGATAGGTATGGTTATTAAGAAATATCCCAGGATCAATAACAATACGAATGGAATATCAAACAATATATTTAAATAAAGTAGAGCCATACCTAAAAATGCTGATGATATCCCCAAAGTGGCCATTACGCTCACATTTATGAGTTTACTGTAATTTTTCAATAGAAAATATGCTGTTATTACGGCAAAGGAAGCTGATACTGTCGAGACTAAAAAGGAATTTAAGATTGATCTAACCACTGGATATATACGATTCAATTCTTTAGAAAATAAATTCAGAAATGAAGATATATCAAATTTCATATTTATAAAATCAAAAAAAGAAGCTGCAATGCCTACCAAAACAATTGAATATTCAAAGATCAAGTAAAAGATGGATAGTGTCCTACTTAAATATCCAGATTTTTTTTGAGAGAATGGTTCGTATTCAAAAGAGATAGGTTCAAATTTTGATATAAAGATATTAAGAATCGTAAGGATTAAGAGTTGAATCAATGCGTAAGACAAAGCCTTGGGAAAATCCAGTGTACTTCTCAATGTTGTAGAAATAGCCACTTCCAAAGTTGAATATTTTACCCCACCTAAACTTAAAACAATCGCGAAACTCGTGAAGTTATATGTAAATACTAAAAATAAAGCCCTAGAAATGGACGGAATTATCAAAGGTAATTCTATGTTTATAAAAGTTTTAAACTTCCCCGCTCCTTCCATACTGGCTGTTTCTATAAAACTTGCAGGTACTCTTCTAAGAGCTTCCGATATGTAACGAACAAATATGGGAGAGTTATAAAAGACATGGGCTAATATTATTGCTTTCAAAGTGTACATAATATCTAAACTAAAACCCAATTTTGAAAGAATACCAACTGAAGAATAAACAAGAGTGAAAGCCATAACTGCCGAGACGGGTGGGAAAAAGAAAGGAATAAAAATGGTATTATCTAATAATTTAGATATGATCCCTTCATTTCTTGAAGCAAAATACGCTGGAATTAAAGTTATAACCAATGACAACACAGATGAAAGAATAGCTTGATAAAAAGTAAAACCAAGGATCCGCCACGTACGCGGATCCAAGAAATTCGCTAAACCTTCTAAACGAAAAAAATCTTTAAATAAAAAAGAAAAAGGTATTAACCACAAACACAAAAATAAAATAAACAGTAAATTCTTGCTTCTTCTATTGTTCATAAGTTCAGTATAATAGAGCCTCCCATTCTTTCAGCCATCTTTCTAGATTGTTTGAAATTTCTTGGGCTGGTATAGTCAGAATTTTTTCGGGAACCACTGCATATTGGTAAACCTCAGGAAGTTCAACATCAATTACTGGGAACATCCATTGTTTTAAAGGTATTTCTTTTTGAAAATCTTCTGTCAACATAAATTCTATGAATTTCTGAGCTAAATCTAAATTATCAGTACCTTTAACGATACCGGCACCTTCTATCTGAACATAAGCACCTTCTTTGGGGATAAAAACCTTGTACTTACTAGATCCATAGTAATATTGTGAGTATGCACTATCAGTTGCATAGCTGACCATCATGGGTGCCTCACCAATTTCAAATTTTGCAAAGGAATCATCCCAGCTCGGACTCACCGTTAATATTGCAGGCATAAGTCTTTCCCAAAAATCTTTCCACTCATTTCCATACACCGCTATTGTCCATAGTAAAAAAGCTTGACCAGTGCTTGATGCTCTTGGATCCTGAATTATCAAAGAATTTTTATATTTCGTTAGGTCTTCAAAAGATACTAATTCTTCTTGTATATTTTCAGGATCATAAATGATGGCTATAACCCCGTAGTCGTAAGGAACTACATAATATTCGGGATCAAATATCAACGCTTTGTCTTTAACATTTTCAATGTTTTTTGGTGTGTAAGGGATCAATAAATCCTCTTCAACAGCTTTTGCAGCAAGCGATTGATCAAGCCCAATGACTACATCCGCTCGAGGATTTTTCTTTTCCAAAACTAGCCGTGTGAGAACGTTACCTGCATCACCCAATTTTACCACTTTTACTTCACAGTCGTTCATCTTTTCAAACTTTTGAATCGTTCCTTCTTCAATCCAACTGAGACTTTCGTAAACATAGACAGTCAATTCCTCAGAAAAAGCAAAAGATAACAAAACAACTATAACACCCAACATCGCTAAAAACTTCTTCACCTTAACTCACCTCTTTTAAATATTTATTTAGTTAACTTAAACGAGATAGTTCCCAACATAGAATGCCCATTATTAACCTGTTATGCAAAATAAAAATCCTGTTCTTCACCAACGAAGTGAGAACAGGATTAAATTAAATACATATTTTAGCCTCCCTTCGCTGGTATTATCCAGATCAGGTAGTCAGGGTCGATGCCTTTTAAGCATCCTCTCAGCCTTACAGCTCCCCTGGCTATTTATTATTCACTTTCAAGTTTATTATACCACATTTTTTTCAAATGTGATAGAATATTTTAGTAATTATTTTTGAAAGATAATCTTATTATTTAATTTTGATGAAAGGAGTAATAAAAATGAAAATTTCAGAATTAGAAAACATAATCAAAAACGAAACAAAAAGAGTTGAAAATGAATTCACTTTTGAGGAAAGACAGGCAAACTTAAAACCCCAAGAAGTAGCAAAATATATTGATCATACATTGCTTAAAGCCTTCTCAACACCTTCAGATGTAGAAACACTATGTAAAGAAGCCAAAGATAACTATTTCTATGCGGTTTGCGTTAATCCAACTTACGTAAGTTTATCAAAAGAAGTCCTTACAGATAGTAATGTGAAAGTAGCAACAGTAATTGGATTCCCATTGGGAGCCAATACTATAGAAACAAAAGCCTATGAATCTGAAAATTCGATTAAAAACGGCGCAGATGAATTAGATATGGTTTTGAATATAGGAAGGCTTAAGGCACAAGAGTATGATTATATTTATGATGAAATACATGCTATTTCTTCATTGACTAAAGATGCTAAAAAATTGTTAAAAGTTATAATTGAAACATGTTATCTTTCGAAGGAAGAAAAGATAGCCGCCGTTGTAATTTCAAAATTAGCTGGTGCGGATTTTGTTAAAACCTCTACCGGCTTTGGAAGCGGTGGTGCCGAATTGGAGAACGTGGGTTTAATGAAGTTTCTCGCGGGAAATGATATGAGAGTAAAAGCATCTGGAGGCATCAGAGACTTGGAAACAGCTTTAAAAATGATTGGCTGTGGAGCAGATAGAATAGGAACGAGTTCAGGACTAAAGATAATTCAAGGAAGGATATAAATAAAGGAGCGCTTTCGCGCTCCTTGGTGTATTTTGGGTTTAGATTATGGTATACACTTATAAGGGTCTTACATTAGAAGCTTGAGGACCTTTGTCGCCTTCAACTACATCAAATTCAACTTCTTCGTCTTCTTCTAACTTCTTGTAGCCATCCATTTGAACAGCTGAGAAGTGTACAAATACATCGTTCCCATCTTCCCCAGTGATGAAGCCATAACCTTTCTTTGAATCAAACCACTTTACTTTACCTCTCACGTTGTTACCTCCAAATTTCTACCGTGCCACCCATTGCAGCATACGGAATGTGTTTCAAAAATATTATAATACAAAAAGAATAGGAATGCAAGTTAATTTTTTATAACCAATAGATGAATTATAAGTAAACTTGATGAAAAGATAATTAGGTATAAGTATTTAAAAAAATATACAAGAAAAGACTTGACAAGTTAAGAAATAATTGTTAAATTTATTCTAGAATAAAGTTCTGCTTATTTTTAATTATAATGATTTTAGGGCGATAGCTTCTTAATTATTGCTCGAATGACTGAAAAACCAAGGAGGAAATTGAATGATCGACGTAGGAGACTTAAGAAAAGGAGATTTCATCGTTTATCAAAACGAAGTTTATCGTGTAGTTGAAGCCAATAAACATTTTATGGGAAGAGGTAGTGGTTTAATTAGAACCCGTTTAAAAAATGTCATGACAGGATTGATAAAAGAGGTTAGTTTTTCTAGCGGAGAAAAGGTTCAGGAAGCTGATATAAGTTTTAGGAAAGCCCAGTTTTTATATAATGATGGTGATCATTATTACTTTATGCTACTCGATACATATGAACAATATTCTTTGCCTGCTCAAGAATTAGAAGAGGAAAAATATTATTTAACCGAAAATTTGGAAGTTGATCTAATCTTCTTTAACGGGAATCCTATTTCCATTCAACTTCCCACCGTTGTTATTCTAACCGTTACAGACACAGAGCCTAACTTTAAAGGAAACACCGTGTCAGGTGGAGGCAAACCAGCAACGTTAGAAACTGGATTGAAAACCACAGTTCCTTTCTTTGTGGAAAGAGGTCAAAAAATAAAAGTAGACACCCGCACAGGAGAATACATAGAGAGAGCATAGAAAGACCATAGATTAAAGGCTCGATATATTTTTATCGAGCCTTATTATTTTTCTTGGGGTTGGTATTCATGTTTACCTTCGGATGTATAAGATTCTTCAATTTCTTTTCCTTCATCGTTAATTTGAATTTGCTTTTTCTGTAGAGTATTCAGAATTTTGATCTCCCTGATTACAAAAAATAATGTCAACAGGGCTGATAAAACATCAGAAACAGGAAACGTGTACCAGATGCCCATTAATCCAAAAAAGTGCGACATAATAAAGACCATCGGAATAAATATCAATATTTGTCTTGACATTGATAACAACAACGCCGGACCAGCTCTACCAATAGCTTGAAATAAAGCAGATCCTACAACTTGAAAACCTACGATCCATATAAACATCGCGTCTATCCTTAAAGCGGGAATCCCTTCGGTAATCAAAGATGGATCCGTTGAAAATATAGAAAGTAGAAAACCTGGAAACAATTGAACTAATGTAAACGAAACTGTAGACCATGTAATAGCAGCGATTGCTGCTTTTTTCAAAACTTCTTTTACTCTGTCATATCTTTTAGCTCCGTAGTTATAACCGGCTATTGGTAAAAAACCTTGTGCGATACCGAACATAGGCATAAAAAAGAACATAAAAAGTCTATTTATTACCCCGAAAATTGCTATATGCAGAGAACTCCCGTACGTTCCTAGCAAATTATTTAAAACTATTGCTAGTAAACTCCCAGCAACTTGCCTAACAAAAGCAGAAGCTCCAACCGCTAGTGTTTCAGACATAATGTGCCAATCTAATATGAAATTCTTCCTGTGAAATTTCAAAGAACTTTTCCCACTGAAAAAGTAGTATCCTATATAAACAACCCCAACAAACTGAGAAAGTACCGTAGCTACTGCTGCACCTTTTACTTCCATATTTAAGCCAAATATAAAAATAGGATCAAGAATAATGTTCAATATCCCTGGAATTATCATAGATATCATTGCATATTTTGCGTTACCTTCTGCTCTCATAACGTTGTGACTTGCCATTGCAATTGAAAAGAATATCGCTCCATAAAGGATTACACTCATGTAATCCTCTGAGTATGAAAGGATATCAGGAGTAGCACCAAAAAGATTTAAAATTGGATCTAAAAAGATTGTCCCCAATATAGAAAGACCTATGCTTAAAACAAATATAGTAGTAAAAATGTTCCCTAAAGCCTTCTCTGCGCGTTCTGAATCCTTTGCTCCTAAACTTCGGGATATTAATGTCCCCCCACCTATTCCTATCATTCCAGCAGTAGCCATAATGATCATTTGAATGGGAAACGCAACAGATACTCCAGCTATTCCAAGTGTACCAACACCTCTTGCAATGTATATAGTATCGACAAAATTATATAATGCTTGCACCAACATGGCAGCTATAGCTGGTAATGATAATTCCATTAATAACTTCCCTATCTTCTTGTTTTCAAGCTTTTTAGTATTTTCTTCCAATTACGACACCCCCTGATGATCTTTGGCTTTGTATGTTAGTATATTATCGAGCATTTTATTCAATATATCCTGAACCATTTCTTTTTCTTCAAGTGAAAGATTATCTGTTATAATTTTCTCCCAATAGTTATTCAACTTTTCCATTTCGTTATAGATATTGTAAGCTTTATGAGTCAAGAATATCCTATTGATCCTATGATCGTTATCATCGATTTTTTTGGTAAGATAACCATTTTTTATAAGTTTCTTGATCGCTCTGGCAGTGGTAGCTTTGTCAAAATTTAGATTTTCCTTTAATTCTTCTTGACTTATTCCATCTCCATTTTTAAGTAAGTACATAAGAAAGTGAAATTGACCCCTTCCAATGTCATACTTTTCAAGTTCTTTTTTCATCATAGAATTCACCGTTCTGAATAAACAGGATATCTTGCTAATAACCGATGGATCTTGTTCAGAATTAAACAACTTTTGATTTTCGCCTCCTTTTAAAATCTTATTTATAGTGTCTTTAGAAACTTTAAAACATGTTTTAGCGCCCGTACATCATTTGCTTCGCAAATGAGAATTTGGAAATTATTTCAAAGGCATTATGAAAAAACATGGTTTGCATACTGCAGCAAACACTCCCCGTCCATAAGGTAAGGGAAGGAAAGTTGCCTAAAATAATTATAAAAAAAAATTGTTGCATGTACAACCATTTTCCCGTTAAGATTTGGTTGCATGTGCAACTAATATTTTCTGGTGTTTTATATTTTACTGCCAGGCTTTTTTTTCTTTCCATCTTCCCTTTTTATAAAAATAAAAAAGGATGAAAGATTCTGCGATATCTCCAAACATATAAGAAAGCCATACCCAAGTTAAGGACTGATTAAAAATATTAATAGCTACGATTAAAATGCATAACTGTATACCCCACCTTGAAATAATACTGGATAAAAGAAAAGGAAAGTTGTATCCTGACCCGGAAAAAGCGCTTGTGAGACCAAGTCCATAACCTAGTACTACTAAGCCTACTGATCCATACTTTAAAAATTCTGTCCCATATTTAATCACTATAGGATCGTTTGTGAAGAGAGAGAGCACATTTTCACCAAACCCAAAAGCCATCAGAATGAAAAATAACATTACAATCGAGCCCAGTACTCCCGTGAGATTTGCAGCTTTTTCCGATCTTCTTATATCTCCTGCTCCTATGGTTTGACCAACAACAGAAGATGCCCCCATAGTGAGGCCAAATAAAGGGATGAAGGCAAAGCCAAATATCCTGCCAGCGATCCCATTTGCAGCGATAGCCTCATTACCAAAAAGTGAGACAAAACCTAATATAACAACATTTGATAGATTCCTAAAAAATATTTCTATACCGTTTGGTAGTCCTATAGTTATTAACTTGATATCAATATCTTTATTTAGTTTAAACAAACCTTTTATATGAGGTTTTACTTGGTGAGTCCTGGTAAAAAGTATTAAAAAACCAATAAAAAAAGCTATGCTCTGGGAAACGACGGTCGCAATTGCAGCACCAAAAACTCCAAAACCCAAGCCATTTATGTTGATAAAAGGAACTGTCTCAAAGATAAAAATTGGATCAAGAAAAAGGTTCAGTATGCTAACAGATATCATTATAATCATAGGAGTTTTTGCATCTCCCAAACATCTAAAAACGGTGTTTATCGAGTAAGATGAGAACATTATTGGTAAGAAGAATAACCTTAAATAACCATAATCTAAACCGTAGCCTACTACAGTTTCATCTACAAAAAGAGACATTAAGGGTTCCAAAAATATAGCCATGAAAGTTGCAGCTATTAATGCCATCAAAAATTTGAAACTTATCGTTTGTTCAATTGATCTCGCCGTTTGGTGATAATCTTTTTTACCGTAAGCTTGGGAAACCAATGAGATTGAACTTACACCAATAATTTCATTTAATGCATCAACCATCCAAAATATAGTTGAAAAAACTGTTACCCCGGCTATCGCCTCACTGGAAATCATACCAATCCAAAAGATATCAACAAGATCGTAAACCATTTGGGCTGCCATACCAACCATTGTGGGTAATGACATCAACAGAATATGCTTTATTATGCTACCCTTTGTTAGATCTTTTTCCATGTATTCCTCCTACGAAAATTAAAATTATTTTATCAATAGCTCCCCTTCGCTCAGCTTTCCCACCCATAAAATTAAAAGAGTCTTTGCGCCTTCACCAGCTCCCTACCATAAGATAGAGAAAAGACTTCACCCAACCACCCCAGCCAAAAAGATGAAGTAAGAACATGCCCTTAAAAGGCTATTCAACTACCTTCGATTATTTTAACATTTACTTTCAAAAAACTCAAGTTTGAAAATTATCAGATTGATTTTTCAAGAATATGATATACTATATTAGATATTTCATTTTGATGATGGTTAAATCCAGGAAACCTAAAAAATTCCTTTATATTTTAATAATAGGTACTTTAATCAATTTTTAGAGTTTCTAAATATGGTAATTTCATAATTTCGGGAGGAATAAAATGGAAAATAATCCTTCAATTCAAATGGAAAAGTTAATTAGAGAAATTTGTTCAAAAGTTAAAAGTGAAGGAAGGAAAGTCTTAAAAGAATTCAACATTTCTCCAGCTCAGTTTGATGTTTTGCAAACCGTTTATTTCAAAGGTCCTAAAATGCTCAGTGATATCAGTAAAAGATTGGGAGTAACTAAAAGCACAACAACAGGACTCATTAGAAGATTGGAGATTGCAGGATATTTGGTTAGAGAAAAATCCAAGAAGGATAAAAGGGTATACGTTGTCCAAATAACTCAAGAAGGAACTAATATAATAGAAAACGTGATAAAAAACAGGGTAAAATTAATGGAAAAAGTATATGAAAAATTGGGAGAAAAAGAAAGAAGCATAGAAATATTAAATGAGATCAATAAGATTTTGAATGAAAAACGGGGTGAGATTTAACAGTGTATAGAAAGTTGATATTGCTTCTTTTATTAATCTTTACCACATTACTTTTTTCTTATACAATAAATATAACAGCATTAACTGGTAGTGAGATTTATTTTGATTCTCAATTTATGGGAACTGTTACCGAAACACCTTTTACAATCGAAGTACCTGATGATAAGTCCGGTTATCTAGAAATAAAAAAACTGGGATACAGCGATTTTATTGCCTATATAGAGCTTTTAGGAAACGAATCCCAAATTACAGCCGAACAAGTACCTTTAACTAAACTTATTTTTGATATCAACGTTGATTCTGTCAACATAAAATACACCTTTTTAAACCAAAATTACGATATACCTTTACCCCCATCTTATGAAGTTGATATTCCCTACACCGTAGAAAAAATAATTATAGAAAAAGATGGATTTTTTGCTAAAGAGATAAACCTTGAACTGAAACCATTTGATAAGAAAAATTTAAGTATCGCTTTAATTCCAATTGATGAAATACTGCTCGAATCAAATCCTCCTCAAGCAAACGTTTTCGTAGATGGAAAGTTAGTTGGAAAAACACCTATTACCGTAAAAAGAAGTAATTTCGATATAATTTCGTTGGAAAAGGAAGGTTATTTAGTCAACACATTAAAAGATTTGCCTCAAGATGATAGAATATTAGTTGAATTAGAAAATGGAATAGAACTTTTTGTTGATAGCGAACCAAAAGATGTGGGCGTATTTTTGGATAATGAATATGTAGGAAGTACTCCAATGAAAGGTTTATTCCCTACTGGAACATATAATTTAACATTATCTAAATTAGGATATGTATCCACAAATTTGATGATTGAATTGACACAAAACGGTTTGAATAAATATTATGTTGAACTGAATCCACTTTTAAATACAATAAGTTTTCTGAATTCTGAAAATTATGAATTCAATATCGATGGAAAATACGTAGGAAAAGGAATTGATTCGATTATTTTGGATGATTCACCACATTTTGTTAGGATTATATCGGGAAAGAAAAGTTTAGAATTTCCGATTTATAGAGATTTTTATGACAAAATGGAAAGTATAGATTTAAATAAACTGAGTACAGTAAATGTTTATTCTCTACACAATACGCCCGTGAGCTTTCTAGGAAAAACCCAAAAGACTCCTGCATTTTTTCTTTACAATATGTTAAACAATCCTCAGTTTGTAAACGTAAGGACATTAAATAGAACGTATAGCATCCTTTTGGAACCTTCTGAAAGTGTGGATATTTATACCGGAAGTGATTTTGGTAACCTGTTTATTACCACAAACGTTAAAGATCCTCTTATTTACATTGATGGCCAATATTTGAATTATAAGGATTGCTTTGGTTACCCGTTAAAATCAGGAGATTATACGATAGAGGTCAGAAAGTTCAATGAAATCAAACAACAAAAAGTGACTATAAGCCCTGGTGAAAAGAGTTTCGTACATTTTGAATTTGACTCTCATGTACCTGTGAAGGTAGATTTTACCGGGGAGAAGTATACTATCAATGGTGAAGAATTTACTCACACAGAGAAAGTGCTTTATTTACCTTCAGGACCAAATTTGTTTTCAAATGGAGAAATGTCTGTAGTAATTTTCGTAAACGAACCTATGTACGTTGATCTAGACAAACTTTTTGGAGGGTTATAAATATGGCGAAAAAAATAGTTTTATTTTTGTTTTTTACTTTTATTTCATTGAGTTTGTTATCCCAAACCAACATAGTAGATTTACAACCATCCTCACCGATATATCCTCAAGTGGTGAGAATGGTTGAATCAGGAATCATGTATCTAGACAATCAAGGCCGTTTCAGAGGTTCTCAGCAAGTTTTAAGATATGATTTGGCAGAGTTTGGTTCAAATATGCTCGATTATGTAGATGGACTTTATGGTCAAGAACTCGAAGAAATAAGTAACAGATTGCTCAACCTCGAAAATTTAAATGCTGAAAAAAGATTGTACAATTTAGAAAGTACCGTTTTTGCCCACGATGACCGACTGTCTTATCTGGACTCCACTATCCAAAATTTGGGGAAAAATGTATCGGATATTTTAGCAGTAATTGATCCCAGTCAACCAATTAACGAAGACAACGTTATTTTCCAAGAGATCTCTCAAGGAGCAATTGATATTGCAAAAAAAACTGCACAAGATGAAGTTCAAATGATTGCTGACTCTTCAATGGCATCCTTGACAATTTTTCAAGAACGCCTCAATCATTTCGAACAAGAGGTAATGAACTTAAACGCTAAATACGATCAAACTATTGAAAGTTTGGAATCTGTATTGATAGATTCAACTCAGTCAAATAAAGAAGAATTAAAAAATTATATAGACATGAGATTAAATCTCGAAATAGATGGGTTGAAAACCTCTTTGACAAACATCGCTAAAAACGAAGTTTATCTTTATAACGATACGTTGACGGCTACATTGAACAATTTTGATCAAAGGATTGCAAGGGTAGAAAGTGAGATAGTTCCATATGAAAACAGTTATAATGAACTGAATAAAAAGATTAATGAAAACGAGGCGAAGTTGGATTTCATTCTCTCAAATGTTTCAACAAGTATTTCAGCTGAAACATTGAACGATGAGCTGTTGTTGGGAGTGCGAACCGATATCGAAGGATTGAAAGTAAAAACTAATAATCTCTCGAACGATCTATCTGTATTATATGACCAAGTAGCTTCAAACCAATCTTACATAGAAACTTTCGATGCAAGACATGCCTACTACAACTCTAAAATATTAGATTTGCAAAATAAATACAACACCCTTTCTGAACACATAATAATTCAGAACAAAAAATTGGATAACATAATTTTTGAATTATCAAAACTCACGCCAACGTCATCAGAGATGGCTGCTCCTCAGTATACTGTGGATATAAAAAATTTGCAAGAAAGAGTTTCGAGCTTAGAAAGAACGATTGGTACTTATTATGATCAAATTGGTGAACTGACTGTATATGCCTCTACTTTCGAAGAATTAAGAAATAATTTGGACGAACTTCATTTAGCATTAGAAAAAAATAACGGCGATATTCAAAATTTAAAAGAAAAAACAGAAGCGTTAAATGCTCAAATATCGTCTTTAGCAACCTTGACTAATTTAAATAAAGATACTTTATCTCAAATAGGGGATATTGCGAAAATTGCTGAAACAGTTGGTCATTTAAATGATAACTACCAAAATTTGAATAGAACAAATGCACAATTACAGAATGATCTAATACAAGTAGAGAATAGATTATCCAATATTGAAAATACTTTGAACAATTTTCAAATAACTTCTTCTGAAATAGAAGAGCTTAAAAATTCTTATAATTCTTTACTTGAAAAATACTATGAAATTAAAAGTGAGTCTGAATATTTGAATGATCCCATGATGTTAAAAAACGATCTAAAGGCAGAATTATCTCAGCAGTTAGCTACAGAGTTAGTTTCCTTTGAAAAAGAATTAAACAATATTGAAGATAAACTTTCAAATGTTGAATCAAGGCTTTCTAATATCGAAAAAACCGTTTTTCTTCACGATGAAAGTATTGCCACGCTCTCACAAAAAACAGATGAGAATGTAGAAAAAATTAATAATTTAGAAAGTTCTATACAACAGATAGAAAAACCTAATAAAACTTATGTTTCATCGATAATTGCGGGACTTGTTGGAGTATTGGTTGGTGCAGGAATTGTTTTATTATTCCAATAATTTCAGGAGGGAACAATGGTTTACGGAATAGCTTTAGGAAGTGGTGGTGCAAGAGGAGCTGCTCACGTTGCCTTAATTAATGAACTGAAAGAACGAGCAATAAAAATCGAAGTAGTAACAGGATCCAGTGTAGGTGCTTTAGTTGGTGCCCTCTATGCTTTAAATCCTGATGTGGACCTATTTCAAATATTCAAAGACTTAACACTTAAAAAGAAAAAGACAATAGATTCGCAGTTTAGAACTCTAAACAACAGAATTACTAATTTCCCTAAAATGGTTGCAGGCAAGAGCTTTTTAAAAAATGATTTCGTTTATGATATTTACAAACAGTTGTATGGACGTAAACGTTTTTCCGATTGTAAGATAAAACTAGGAATCGTTTCATATGATTTGGAAAGTGGTGAAGAAGTCGAGATCACAGAAGGGTACATAATCGATGCTGTTATGGCTTCTTCAAGTGTTCCTGGGGTTTTCCCTCCTTTAAGGTTAGGGGGCATGAACCTCTTGGATGGGGGAGTTTTAACACCTATTCCAGTAAAGTTAGCTAAAAAGCTAGGAGCAGATTATGTAATAGCAAGCAATTTAAATGGCGAGGTTAAGAACGATTTTAAATTTAACGACGGATTGGATTATATAATTTCTATAGAAGACTTTAAAAATGATTTGATGGTTAACTATGAAATAAATAAAGCAGAAGAAGTTTACACATTCCCGATAGAGTATTCATGGGAGGGTTTTTCTTATTTTAATGAAATATACCAAAATGCTAAAAATTTTTTAAAATCTATGCAAAATAAAGTGAGGGAGTAACGTTGAACTTAGTAATGGGAGGATTTTTTGAAGGCTTTTATTGGGAATCTGGTGTTTTAGAGTTTATCTCAAAAAAAGAAAAAGTCTTAAATCTATATACCTCTAGTTTAGGTAGTTTAAGAGGTTTATTTTATTCTATGTATGGGGTAAATTTTTTCGGTCGTTTAAAAGATTTCATATACGAAAAAAATAATCCTTTACGTGAGGTAATTACCAATACAGAATTATATAACAGTAGATACGCTCAAACAACGGCATTGATAAGATTGGGAAGAGGGAAAATGTCGCTTTACAATCCGGATACTTTAAAAAAATTTTTGGAAGGTTATTTTGGTGACCAAACACTTTCTTCACTCGGAAAAAATATAAGTTTCGAAGTCTTCGAGCTAAAAAATAAAGAAGTAATTACACTGAAAAATGAAACAAGAATTGTTGATATGTTAATGATGGAATTGGCGTTTCCACCTTATTACAGTTATTATGAATATCAAGGTGGATTTTTTATTCCCACTTCCTATTTATCGTTTATCCCTCAAAAATTCCCTAAAGATGCCGTAATAATTTCTTTTGATCCGGTTTTAACTTATCCATATCCAAAAAATACGGTCGAGATTCTTTTAAAAACCTCCTATTCTAGAACATTAAAAAATTATCGTTTATTGACGGAAGGTTTTAATACTATAGAACCACAAAAACAATTGAAAAATTATTTCAATATGTCTGCTTTTTTTGATGGTCAAAATCAAGCTAATAATTTTTTGGAGGCCAAAGTATGAAGCGTTTTACTATATTCTTTTTAATGCTTACATTAACAAATTTGATCATTTATTCTGCGCAAATAAATGTAAAAGCAGATGAAGTAAAAGGGGAAGAAAGTAGGTACATACTGAAAAATAATGTCTTTATACAGAAAGAAGATCTTTCTATTTCAACGGATTTTGCCACCATCACACTCATTGACGACGAGTGGCGAGATGTAAACACCGAGAAGGTTTATATAACAGGAGACACGTTTGAAGCCACATCTACATCTATGAGCTTTGACCTTCAGACGGAAAAGGGAACTCTTTCTGGGAATGTTTTAGCTAAGATTTTTTTGGAAGAATCAGAGATCGAGATAAGTTCTGACGAACTTCAGATAGATAACAATAATAAAAGATACGAAGGAAGTTCTAAAGACCTGGTTTTGATTCAAAAAGAAGATTATATAATAAACGCAAAATCCTTTGTTTTTGTTGAAAACGAAAACTTGCTCACGCTTTCCGAAAATGTCCATATCATAAATTCTGTAAAAAAAATTGATATGACATCAGCATACGCTACTTTCAATACGCAAACCAACGATATAGAGGCTCAGGCGGTTAATTTAATTTTGGAAGTAGCAGAGGAGGAGGAATAATCATGAAGAAGATTTTTGTTGTTTTTTTCTTACTTTCTCTCTTTGTTCCGGTTTATTCTCAAACGTATTACGACGTAGGTTTTTCTTTGCTGAATTATCCTGATGGTTTCAAATTTGCTTTAAAGAGTGGATTGGAGTCAGATTCCTTCAACCTTGATTTTGATCTTAGCCCAAACTTTGCAGAAACGTTCTCTTTGATCACGGTTACGGATGTTTCTGCTAAACTTTTGGATATAAACCCGAACACTTTTTTAGATGTTGGTTTATTATGGGTGTATGGTGAAGATTTTCCAGGGACTCTTGCATATGGAGGCTTTAATTTGAATTTTAATAACATTTTAGGAAAATTGTACGTGGGATACCCATTCAACAATACCGATGATCCTTTGAACTATTTCGCTATAAAATTCGGTTACGTAGTTCCAAAACCTGCTGATTTTATTGATGATTTAAAGTTAGATTTAAGGGTGGTAAACGGTAGGATTGACTTTTCAATCTTTTTAGTAGAACCTTTGTAAAATGAATAAAAATCAAGGGTTTCTAATGATAGAGAGTATATTTGAAATTTTTATCGTTTCTTTATCAATGCTGATCGTAATAGGTACTTTTTTCGGTACAATCAACATTTTAAAAAGTTCGTTAGATGAAATGGTTAATCTAAACCTTATTTCCAACGCCGTTATGGAAGTGATAGTTGTTGCAAAAAATGAGATTACTAATGTGACCTCCTACGATTCTTCAACCGTCTTAGGAAATTCATCTGATGGCAACATAGTTGGTTTTTCATACAATAAATTCACACAAAAGATTAACCGTTACAAAGATTCAGGGTGGGATAAAGGGTCCACATTGATTTCAGGAAATATAACAACTTTTTCATACGATGGAAAATTTTTAAATGTAACATGGGATGATGAGTATGAGTTAAAGCTTTTCATCCCTTTTTAGAGTTTCTAGAGAAAGATCCTTAAATGGGTGGGGAGAAGGGGAAAAAGAAAAAGCTTTTTTATCCTTATGGGTGGGGAGCGGGGCGAAGG